>JAWOHQ010000339.1:0-3209 GCA_046485105.1 Candidatus Competibacteraceae bacterium
GATGCCGGCCCCATACAGCAGTCGGCCGCGCGGGGTAGTGCTGGCGGTGACCGGATCGGTGGCGATGAAAAACGCGCCGAAAATCGCCGCGCCGCTGCACAAATGAAACCACGGCGGCGCGTAATGCGCGGGGTCGATCAGATAGAACACGGTGGCGAGGATCGCCAATGCGCCCAGCATCCCCAGCGGAATTTGCCAGGCGGCGGCGCGAGTGCTTACCAACCACAGGCCCCCAACCAAAAAGCCCAGCGCCGCCCATTCCCAGCCGTAACCGGCGACGATGCCGAACACCGGGCTGTTGCGCACCTCGGTCACCGTCATCCCCAGGCCCAGTTGCGTGCGCAACACATCGAGCGAAGTCGCCCCGCTCAGGGCGTCCAAACTCAGGCGCGCCGGCAATTCGCCGCCAAAATTCACCCGCAGCGTTTCGACCAGCGTCAGGGCGTATTCCTGTCCCAGACCGTGCGGGGTCAGCCAGGCGCTCATCTCACGCGGGAAGGAGACCAGAAGCACCACGTATCCGACCATCGCCGGGTTGAAGGGGTTGTAGCCCAACCCACCGTACAGGTGCTTGGCCAGCACGATGGCGGACAAAACCCCCAACACGGTCAGCCACCACGGCGCCAGCGGCGGCAGCGCCACCGCCAGCAACCAGGCCGTGACCACCGCGCTGTAGTCGCCGAGATGCGGCGCCAGCGGCCGACCGCGCAGCCCGAGCATCGCCGCTTCCGCCAGCAGCGCCACGGCGGTGGCGAGGAGCAGATTGACCAGCACGCCCCAACCGAAAAACCAAATCAGCGCCGCCAAACCGGGCAGCATGGCGTATAGCACCCGGCGCATCACCGGTCCGACGCCGGTCTCGCGCAGAATGTGCGGGGAAGTGACGGTCTTGAAGCGCATCGCCGCTCAGCGATCCCGGTCGGCGGTCGATGGAACGTCGGCCCTCACCCCCGACCCCTCTCCCGCCTGCGGGAGAGGGAGGGAAACGCTCACTCCCGACCCCTCTCCCGCAAGCGGGGGATAGGAGGAAGCGCTCTCCCCAAGCGCCGGGCGCAGGGTCCGGGCCACCGCCGTTTCCAGGTCCGGTTTCCCGATTTCCCGACCACCGGCCGCCGGCTCGGCGCGGGGCGGCGCCTTCTGGCGCAGTTTGGCTTCCCGCTCCCGCTGCTCGCGCTCCAGCCGTTCCATCCGGGCCTGATGGCGGCGGCGGGCCAATTCGGCTCTTTCCTTGTCTTTTTCCTGCGCCCAGATTTCGTTCTTGGCGTAGCGGTAATACTGCACCAGCGGGATATGGCTGGGACAAACGTAACTACAACAGCCGCATTCGATGCAATTGAACAGGTGGTAGTCCTGCGCCTTGTCGAACTCCTTGGCCCGGGCGTGCCAGTACAACTGTTGCGGGAGCAGATCGGCCGGACACGCCTCCACGCAAGCGCCGCAGCGAATGCAGGGCAGGGCCGGTTGTTCCGGAGCCAGTTCCTCAGCGCCGGCGGCCAGAATGCAGTTGGCGGCCTTGGTCACCGGAACCTCGTCGCCATGCAGGGCGAAGCCCATCATCGGTCCGCCCATGATCAAGCGCTCAACCCCGTCCTGGTAACCGCCGCATTCCGCGATCAGTTCGGCGAATGAGGTTCCGAGCAGCGCCTCAATATTGCCCGGTCGGGCGACGTGACCGGTGACCGTGACGATGCGGGAAATCACCGGCTCGCCGCAATCGAGGGCGCGATGGACGCTGTAGGCGGTGGCGACGTTGAAACACTGTACGCCGACGTCCAGCGGCAGCCCGTCGACCGGAGTTTCTCGGCCGGTCAGGACCTTGACCAAGTGCTTGACGCTGCCGCTGGGATAACGGGCCGGCACGGTTCGCACCTGATAGCCGGTTCCGGCGCAGGCGGCAGTCAGGGCGGCGATGGCCTCCGGCTTGTCGTCCTCGATGCCGATCAACACCTCGCGCGGGTCGAGCAGATGGACCATGCTTCGCAGGCCGGCGACGATCCCGGTCGCCCGCTCGCGCATCAATCGGTCGTCGCAGGTGATCCACGGCTCGCATTCGGCCCCGTTCAGGATCAAGGTCTCCAGGTGCTCGCAATGACCGCCCAGGTTGAGCTTGACCGCGCTGGGAAACACCGCGCCGCCCAGACCGACCACCCCGGCGTTGCGCAGGCGGTTGCGCACTTCGCTGACGTGCAACCGGCCAACATCCACGGGTTCCCGGTCGATCCAGCGCTCCTCACCATCGCTCGCGATGATGACGCAGAGATCGGTCAGACCGGATGGATGTGGCACGGGGGCTGGCTCCACCGCCGTCACCACCCCCGAAGTTGGGGCGTGGACGGCGGCGCTGATATAGCCGTCGGGCTGACCCATTATCTGGCCCTTCAAAACCCGGTCGCCGGGTTGCACGACCGGTTTGGCGATGGCGCCGATGTGCTGGCGCAGCGGCACCACCAGCCGTTCGGGCAAGGGGCCAGGTCGGATCGGCTGGCCGTTGGAGGCGTTTTTGTGGCTGGGAAGGTCGAGCCCGCCGTGGAACGGATACAGCCGACCGCTCATGCGACGGCCGGGTCCGCGGGCTGGCGCGCCTGGGCGTCAGCCACCGGATAGGTCCATTTCCAGGTGGCGATGGTCGGCGCGACTGGGACCATGTGGATGCAATCCACCGGGCACGGTGGCAGACACAACTCGCAGCCGGTGCATTCCCGACTGAGGATCGTATGCATCTGCTTGGCCGCGCCGAGGATGGCGTCCACCGGACAGGCTTGAATGCACAGCGTGCAGCCGATGCAGCTTTGCTCGTCGATCGCCGCCACCATTTGCGGTTTCTCGACCCCATGTTCCGGACTCAGCGGCTTGGGGTCGCGGCCCAACAGATCGGCCAGGGCGACGACCCCGGCTTCGCCGCCCGGCGGACATTGGTTGATATCGGCCTCGCCAGCGGCGATGGCTTCGGCATAGGGCCGACAACCGGGGTAGCCGCATTGGCCGCACTGGGTCTGCGGCAGAAGGGCGTCGATCCGCTCCACGATGGGATCGCCCTCCACCTTGAACCGCACTGCGGCGAACCCCAGCAACAGGCCCGAAATTCCCGCCAGCGCGCTCAGTACCGCAATCGCCGCAATCATACTTTCACCCTCGAACCAGACCGGAAAACCCCATGAACGCCAGCGACATCAACCCGGCGGTGACCAGGGCGATGGCCGCCCCGCGAA
>JAWOHQ010000470.1:0-3497 GCA_046485105.1 Candidatus Competibacteraceae bacterium
CCGATGTTGGTCATGCAGGAGCCGATGAACACCTCGTCGATCTGGTCGCCGGCCACCGCCGACAGCGGCTTGACGTCGTCGGGATCGTTGGGACAGGCCAGCAGCGGTTCCTTGATCGCGCTGATATCGATTTCGATCACCTCGGCGTATTCGGCGTCGGCGTCCGGCTCCATCAGCACCGGATTGGCCAGCCATTCCTCCATGCCCCTGATGCGGCGTTCCATGGATTTGGCGTCCTGATAGCCGTTGGCGATCATCCACTTGAGCAGGGTGATGTTGCTGTTCAGGTATTCGATGATCGGCTCTTTATTCAGCCGCACCGTGCAACCGGCGGCGGAGCGCTCGGCGGAGGCGTCGGACAGTTCGAAGGCCTGTTCGATCTTCAAATCCGGCAGCCCTTCGATCTCCAGGATGCGCCCGGAGAAGACGTTTTTCTTGCCTTCCTTCGCCACGGTCAGCAGACCGGACTGGATCGCGGCATAGGGAATGGCGTTGACCAGGTCGCGCAGGGTGATGCCGGGCTGCATCTGGCCCCTAAAGCGCACCAAGACCGATTCCGGCATGTCCAGCGGCATGGAGCCGGTCGCCGCCGCGAACGCCACCAGCCCGGAACCGGCGGGGAAGCTGATGCCGATCGGGAAGCGGGTGTGCGAGTCGCCGCCGGTGCCGACCGTGTCGGGCAGCAGCATCCGGTTCAGCCAGGAGTGGATGATGCCGTCGCCGGGGCGCAGCGCCACGCCGCCGCGACTGGAAATAAAATCGGGCAGATCGTGATGGGTCTTTACGTCCACCGGTTTGGGATAGGCGGCGGTGTGGCAGAACGACTGCATGACCAGGTCGGCGGAGAAGCCCAGGCAGGCCAGGTCCTTCAACTCATCGCGGGTCATCGGTCCGGTGGTGTCCTGGGAACCGACGGTGGTCATCTTCGGCTCGCAGTAGGTGCCGGGGCGGATGCCCGCCACCCCGCAGGCGCGGCCCACCATCTTCTGCGCCAAGGTGAAGCCCTTGGTGGAGCTTTGCGGCACGACGGGACGGCGGAAAATCGGGCTGGGACCGAGGTTCATGACTTCCCGCGCCCAGTCGGTCAGGCCGCGGCCGATGATCAGGTTGATGCGTCCGCCGGCCTGCACTTCGTCCATCAGCACGTCGGATTTGTACTGGAAGGTGGCGATGACTTTACCGTCTTTCTCGATCTTGCCCTGATGGGGGTAGATCTCGATGACGTCGCCCATGTGCATCTGAGACACGTCGCATTCGATCGGCAGGGCGCCGGCGTCTTCCTGGGTGTTGAAGAAAATCGGCGCGATCTTGCCGCCCAGACAGTAACCGCCATAGCGCTTGTTCGGCACGTAGGGGATGTCCATGCCGGTCCACCACAACACCGAGTTGGTGGCGGATTTGCGACTGGAGCCGGTGCCAACCACGTCGCCGACGTAGGCGATGGGGTGGCCCTTGGCCTTGAGCGCTTCGATCAGCTTCAGCGGGCCGAGTTTGCCGGGTTCGTCGGGCTGGATGCCGGGGCGTTCCATCTTCAGCATCGCCAGGGCGTGCAGCGGGATGTCGGGCCGGCTCCAGGCATCGGGGGCGGGAGAGAGGTCGTCGGTGTTGGTCTCACCGGTGACCTTGAAGACGGTGACGGTGACTTTTTCCGGCACCTGGCCGCGATTGACGAACCACTCGGCCTCGGCCCAGGACTCCATCACCTGTTGGGCGTGGGCGTTGCCGGCGTCGGCTTTCTCCTTGACGCCGTGCCGGTAGTCGAACATCAGCAGAGTGTGCGCCAGTTCTTTGGCGGCGGCGGGCGCGCATTCGGCGTCGTCGAGCAGATCGATCAACGGCTGGATGTTGTAACCGCCCAGCATGGTGCCGAGCAGTTCGGTGGCGCGGACGCGCGAAATCAGCGGCGACTGAGCCTCGCCCTTGGCGACGGCGGCCAGAAAAGCGGCCTTGATGTAGGCGGCCTGGTCGACCCCGGCGGGCACTCGGTGGATCAGCAGCTCCAGAAGAAAGTCTTCCTCGCCCTGGGGCGGATTCTTCAGCAGCGCGACCAGATCGGCGGTTTGTTGGGCGTCCAGCGGCAGGGCGGGAATGCCCTGGGCGGTGCGTTCGGCGGCTTGTTGGCGGTAGTGGTCGAGCACGGCAAAACCCCTGTGATGATGTGATGGCGTCCGCGGGCGCGGGCGGCCGAGGTGAAGAATTGAATCTTCGGGGTGACTGGAATCCCTATATTCATCCAGGTTGAATGGGCGGATTCCGCTGCAAAAATGCCCGGCTATTGTACCGCTGAAAAGGAAGCGCTGGGAATGTGAACCGGCGATGGGGATGGGTTGCGCGACGTATTCTTGTCAACTTGTCAAAAATGAACGATAGTCAGTATCGGAGGTGAGCCTTATGAAAACCATGACGGTTGGGGAGTTCAAAAGCCAATTTTCCGAGGTCTTGGAGGCCGTGCAGGCTGGGGAATCCGTTGTCGTTTGCTATGGGCGCAACCACCGAAAAGTTGCGGTGATGGTTCCCTATGCGAGTTTCAAACCATCGGAACCCCGTCCGCTCGGGCTGCTTAAAGGCAAAGTCCATGTGGCTTTTGCCAAGGATTTCAGCCTCGACGACGAGACGCTACTGGCTTCATGATCGCATTGCTGGATACGCATTGTTTTCTATGGGCCGCGATTGATCCCGAGAAGTTGCCTGGGAAAGCGCGGGGGGTGATCGCTGACCCGGCGCATGAAATCCAGGTGAGCACGGTGAGTTTTTGGGAAATTTCCATCAAGTTCGCACTGGGGAAACTCGATCTAACCGGCTGCGCACCCGATGATCTGGTGGCGGTGGCGCGCGAAATGGGTCTGGTAATCGTGGCGCCATCGGTCGAGGAGGTGGCCAGTTTTTACCGGTTGCCGAGGTTGGCCCATAAGGATCCATTTGATCGCTTGTTGATCTGGCAGTGTTTGCAGTGTGACTGGACGCTCATTTCGCGCGATGGTGAATTCAGCGAATACCGAGAACTTGGCTTGAAGACGATTTGGCAATGATAGGCTGGCTTGTCGATGAAACTTGCCAACCCCTCTCCCGCGGGCGGGAGAGGGGCAGAGGCGACGGATATTGCTCCGGGACTCACTCTTTCTCGGGAATGGTCAGCGCCAGGAATAGCGCGCCCCGGTCGCGCCGAACCAGCACCGGAATCGGCCGACCCGTCGGCAGTTCCTTGACCAGGGACTCAAACTGACTGACCTCGGTCACGTTCACATTGTTGACGCGGGCGATGATGTCGCCGGCGCGGATGCCGGCGCGTCCGGCCGGACCCTCGGCCACTTCCCCGACCAGCACGCCGGTGCCTTCACCCTGCCGGTCGGCCGGCAGTTCGGTGACGGTCAGGCCGAGCCGGTTGCGGGCGGGCGGCACGGCGATGGCCTGTTGCAGCTTGGTGTCCTCGGGCAGTTCCTCGATCTGGACGGTGAGGGTTTGTTCCTTACCCTCGCGGATCACGATGAGCGGGGTTG
>JAWOHQ010000094.1:0-6525 GCA_046485105.1 Candidatus Competibacteraceae bacterium
AAAACCCCCAAGTGGGCATACAAAAATGTCGGAATTGAACTAAAAGCAGGGTCAGCCAGTCGGACCTTTCCGTAAAGTGCTGACGGAAAAAAGCGGCGAACCACCAACAATCTTCATCCATGGATCATAAAACGGTCATGGTCTGAATGTTGCAATAGCCAATAAAACTTTCTGATCGCGTCACCACTGGAGAAAAACCGGGCCGCCATGACCTCCCGATGCGGGATGGCGGCGAAAAATGAGGAGAAATTTGTTATCCACTTCACGATGAGACAGGAGACACCCCATGCCCAATCGCACGCTACGTAAGATGGTCGAGCAACAAAAGGTCTTGACCGCCGCCCCGCCGAGCACCTCCGTCCGCGAGGCCGCCCGGTTGATGAAACAAACCCATGTCGGCGCCTTGCTGGTGGTGGAACACGGCCACCTGGTGGGGATCTTCACCGAGCGCGACGCCCTGGATCGGGTGCTGGCCGAGGGGCTGAACCCCGAGACCACCTCACTGGCCACGGTGATGACCCATAACCCGACCACCATCCACCCGGATCAACCCTTCGTGGCCGCCCTGCACCTGATGTACGAGCACGGCTTTCGCCATGTGCCGGTGGCCGAGCACGGTCGGCCGCTGGGGATGGTCTCCGCCCGCGACGCCCTTGAACTGGAAGCGGCCGAGTTCGAGGCGACCTTGCACCAGCGCGAGCACCTGCGGGCCATCATGGCCTAAACGCGAGCCGGTTCGAGGTGATGCTCGGTGGCCGGATTGTCCGGCCGCTGACTCGAACCGGTGGCAAGGCCATCACACCCCAACCCCTCGCCCGTCCGCGGGCGAGGGGTTTTTTTATGATCATCAAACGGATTTCAGTTGACGATGGGCGCAAGAGCCTCGGCGATGCGCTGGCCTTGGATCGCGGTGATCATCCCGCCCAGGATGCCCGTAAACCCGCGTCCATCGCGTCATGCTTGTTTCAGACTCATAGCATGTTGGAAAAGACTAAATCTGGCAAACTGGCGGAACCCTCTCTACTATGACCCTTCGCGATCAGTCCGCGCCCGAAGAAGTTTTTGGTCATTGTCCACCGAACGATAACGAGGAGAGGAGACGCACGATGCGAGACGTTTATCATGCTCTGGTGCTGAATATGCACCAGCCCCCCGGCAATCTCGATCACCTGCTCGACACCAATCCATGGGAAGCCAAGGAAATCCTGTTCGCCTACGACCGCATGCCACGGGCGCTGTGGGACTATCAGGATATCGCCCGCGTTCACCTGTCGCTGTCCGGCACATTGCTGGAATCCCTGTCCAGTCCCAGTTTTCAAGAACGCGCCTACGGCATCGTGGATTGCGGCAAGCTGTTGTGGCACCTGCAGAATCAGCAGCTTTTTGAAATTCTCGGCACCGGTTACTACCACCCGGTGCTGGCCCTGACCCCCGAAGCCGACTGGGACGAGCACATCGTTCGCTGGCAGGCCATGGCCCGCCACCTGTTATGGCGCAACCAGTTCAACGGCTTCTGGCCGCCGGAGATGGGCTTCGACATGCGGCTGATCCCGCACCTGAAGAAAGCCGGCTACCGCTACGTGATGGTGGATTGCGAATACGTCGATCCCGTGGATTCAATGGACTGGCAGGAAGTCCGCTACCGGCCGCACATCGCCGAGTACGGCGGCGAGGAGATCATCATCATCGTGCGCGACCGCGATCTGTCCGACGCCCAACTATCCGGCATGGACTATGGCTGGTTCTATCACGAACTGCACGAGCGGACCAAATGGTGCGATTTCCCACCGCTGGTGACCACCGCCACCGATGGCGACAACGGCGGCTGGTTCCGCAACGTCGCGGAAAAGTCCAACTTCTGGACTTATTTCTATCATGAGGCGATGACGGAAATCCGCGCCGGCCATTCGACGCTGCGGCCCACTTTCATCACTGATTATTTGAACCGGTTTGGCGCCCACGGGCGGGTGACGGTGCGCCGTGGGGCCTGGAACACCGACACGCACCACGGCTGGGATTTTCACCAGTGGCAAGGTTCCTGGGCGCAGCGCGATACCATGGTCCGCGTCCACGATCTCAGCCGGGAATTCCACGCCGTGGCGGACGCGGCGGCGCGCGCCCACGATCCCAATCCGGAACTGGCCCGGGTGTTGAACGAGGCCCATTGGCGGTTGTTGCGCGCGGAAACCAGTTGTAACTTTTACTGGGGCGAAGACTGGGTTCACAAGTCGCACGCCGACATGGACAGCGTCGCCTGGCATCTGGGCGAGGCCAAGGCCATCCTGGGCGACCGGTTGGCGGCCTTGTTAACACCGGAACCGCCGGAACCGCCAGCGGCGGCGGTCGCCGAACCCGAGTCCGTGGACGAAGAGGTCACGACGCCGGTGGCGGCGCTCCCGGAGGCGTCGGCACCCATTCCGGAGGTATCCGCACCCATTTCCGAGGTATCCGCGCCTTCCGCCACCGACGTGCCGCCCAAGCAGGCTCCAGCATCGCCGGTTGCGTGATTTCCGCGCATCTTCCAGAATTCAGCTAAAATAACCCTGAATAAAATGCTTGTTCAACCCGTCCTCACTGAGTTGGGGCCGGGTTCCTTCAACCCGTCCGCGATGAGGACCGATTCTCATGAGTAAATCCAGTTTTTTGTTGGCCGCCACGCTGGGTTGCCTTTTGACCGCGCCTGTCTGGGCAGCCGAGGACACCGATGCCCTGAGTGACGAACTGCGCGCGGTCTTGCGCCAGCACGATGAGGCGATGAATCAACATGATCTGAAAACGGTCATGGGGTTGTACGTCGATGCGCCGAACATCGCCATGATGGGCACCGGACCCGGCGAATTCTGGAAAGGTCCGGAAGCAGTGGAAAATGCCTATCAAGCGTTTTTTGGGGGTTTTAAGGCAGGTTCGATGAGCCCTGAATGCCCGGACCGAGCCGCCGGCAAACACGGCGACGTTGCCTGGTTCGCCGCGTCCTGCGACATTACGGACGCCACTCCAGACGGTGAGCCGCGCGAGTATGGCCTCAATGTTTCGGCGGTGTTGCTCAATACCGCGGACGGCTGGCGGTTTCAAACCCTGCATTTCTCCAACGTGGCCGACGAGATGCCACCACCGGAAGACGACATGGAGGAAATTGAAGAAATAGAGGAAGACGCATCGGAATCGGCGGATTCTCCCGAGACCGAATGACTGGAGAACGGGCATGAACGATCGAACTAATGACGAACAACGGTGCGAAACGACCGATCCTCCCATGGTGGAGGAGCGACGCGAATTTCTGCGCGGCTTGGGCAAGTGGTCGCAAGCGGTCATCGGCGGCGTATTGCTGGGCGGCGCACTGACCGTTCCCCAGCCCGCCAACGCCCAGTGGATCAACCGTCGGGGCGGCTGGGATGGCGGTGGCAGTTGGATCAATCGCGGCAGCGATTGGGGTGGCGGCGGGAGTTGGGTCAATCGCCGGGGCGGCTGGAACAACCACGGCGGTGGTAGCTGGTATAATCGCAGCGGCGGCTGGAACAACCGTAGCGGTGGTAGCTGGCATAATCGCGGCGGCGGCTGGAACAATCGCGGCGGCAGTTGGGTCAATCGTCGCTGACCACCGGTTTCCTTTATCCCACTCGGTGTTGGACCGAGAGTGATTCGTCGCGAAATATGCCACGTGGCATATTTCGCGGGTCGGTCCACCCAGCAGCGAAGTCAGATCGCGAGTCGGTAACCTGCGGCAGAGGGGTGGGCAGTAGCCCTCAATCGTGCTTCACATGTTGGTCCTGCAAGGGGATCTTGCCGTGTTCTTCGTACTTTTTCCGGGCGCTGGGACGGAACACATAAAGCACGACGACAATGAAAATGACCGGAATACCGATGAACCAGCCGTAATCTGACAGGAATTGCGCGATCGCTTGCACGAGTGTTCTCCGGGTTCGAATCAGGGTTGACGGGACTCTAAAATATCAGAACACGTAACCTGCCAGATGATTCCTTCCCAAACACGAGAATGCCCATGGTCGAACTGTTACGCTACGCACACGGCATTTACGCCTTCGACGCCGGTTACATTCGTCCCCAACTCGCCGCCATTCATCTCATCGTCGAGAACGGTCAGGTCGCTATCGTGGACACCGCCAACAACGCCGCGCTGCCGCGCGCTCTGGCGGCGTTACAGGTGTTGGGCTTGGCACCGCAGCACGTCGCTTATGTATTCCTGACCCACATCCATCTGGATCACGCCGGCGGCGCCGGCGCCATGATGCGGGCGTTTCCCGAAGCCCGATTGGTCGTACATCCGCGCGGGGCGCGGCACATGGCCGATCCGTCCCAACTGTTCGCCGCCGTGCAGGCGGTGTACGGCGCGGCGGAAGCCCAGCGTCTGTACGGCGAACCGTTGCCCGTGGCCGCCGACCGCATCCTCACGCTCAAGGATGGCGACACCCTGGATCTGGGCGGCCGGACCCTGGTGGCTCTCGACACGCCGGGTCATGCCCGTCACCATCTGTGCCTGCTCGACACCTGGAGCGGTCACCTGTTTACCGGCGACGTGTTCGGCCTGTCCTTCCGGGAATTGGACGTGGACGGCCGGCCCTCGATCCTGCCCACCACCACCCCGACCCATTTCGATCCGGAGGCCATGCATGCGTCTGTGGACCGCATCCTGGGCTATCGACCGGAGGCGGTCTATCTCACGCATTTTGCCCAGGTCACGGACGTGCCGCGCCTGGGAAGCGAACTGCATCGCTTGATCGACGCGCACGTCGCGGTGGCGGAACGGGAGCGCGACCCTTGCCCCGAGCGCGGCGCGCGGATTCTGGACGGTCTGTGGGCGTTGATGGAGACCGAGGCGGCGCGGCAGGGCTGGCGCTTGGCCGCCGATGAGTGGCGGGCGGTGGTGGGACCGGACCTGGAACTCAACGCCCAAGGGCTGGATTACTGGTTGGATCAAGTGGCGCACTGAAAACGACCCATGACCGAGAATGCCAGCGGATTTTTGGGCCACGCCCGAAGCGTGGGATTGCCCGATCCCGCTGAGATCGGCATTGAGGAGTGGGTGATCAATGCGGTGTTGTGGCTCAAGCTGGGCGTCGAAGCCATGGGAGCGCTGGTCATCGGCATCGGTGTGGTTGTGGCGACCGGACAGTTCGTCCGGATGTTTTTTTCCTCCGGGAGTCGGAGTTACAACCCGATCCGCTTGACGCTGGCCCGCCATCTGGCCCTGGCGCTCGAATTCCAGCTCGGTGCCGATATCCTCGCGACCGCGGTCGCGCCGAGTTGGGACCAGATCGGCAAGCTGGGTGCCATCGCCGTCATCCGGACGGCGCTGAACTACTTCCTGATGCGGGAAATGCGGGAAGAAGACCGGGACGAACCTCACGGTGGCGGACGCCGGGATGAGAAATCGGAAGCCTCGGCTAGTCGGGGGGACGGAAACGATGGCAAGCCCTGATGAGATGCTGTACAAAAACGCCTCTAAATTCCCAAATACCGATGCCACAGCTCGGGTTGATCGCGCAGGGCGGCCGAACCCCCGGTCCACACGCCGCGGCCCTTCTCGATGAAGGTATGGCGGTCGGCCACCCGCAGCAGTTCGTCGAGGTATTTGTCGATCACCAAAATCGCCTGACCGGCCGCTTTCAACCGGGCAAGCACGTTCCACAACTCCCGGCGAATCAGCGGCGACAGCCCCTCTGTGGCTTCGTCGAGCACCAGTAAGTGCGGGTTGGTCATCAGCGCCCGACCGACCGCCAGCATCTGTTGCTCGCCGCCTGAAAGCTGGCAACCCAGGTTGCGCGCCCGCGCCTGCAATGGCGGAAACAACTCGTGGATGCGGTCGAGAGTCCACGGTTCGGCGGTCCCGCAGCGGTTGGCGCGGAAGGCCAGCAGGTTTTCCGTCACGCTCAGATTGGGGAAAATCTGCCGACCTTCCGGGACCAGGGCCAGCCCCATCTGGGCGATGCGCTCGGTGGGCCGGCCGTCGATGCGCTCGCCCAAAAACCGGATTTCACCAGTCCAAGCCGGCAATTGGCCAAACAGCGCGCGCAGCGTCGTGGTCTTACCCATGCCGTTGCGGCCCAGCAGCGCGGCGGCCTGGCCGGGCAGAATCTCCAGATCGACTCCGAACAGCGCCTGGCTCTGGCCGTAGCCGGTTTCGAGCCGTTCGATCGACAGCAGGACGCTCACCGGATCGGCTCCGTTGAAGCGGTGGGTTCGGCGCCCAGATAGGCGGCGATCACCTGCGGATCGGTGCGAATGGTTTCAGCGGGACCGGAGGCGATCACCCGGCCCGCGACCAGCACCGAAATTCGGTCGGCCAGCCGGAATACCACGTCCATGTCGTGCTCCACCAGGATGCAGGTCAACGCCGGCCGCAGCGCCAGGATCAGGCGGCCCATGGCCTGCGCTTCCTCCGGATCGGTGCCGGCCATCGGTTCGTCCAGCAGCAGCAGGCGCGGCCGGCACGCTAGGGCCATGCCCAGCTCGAGCTGGCGCTGGCGGCCGTGCGATAGCGCGCCCACCACGGTATCCAGTACGTCG
>JAWOHQ010000148.1:0-2776 GCA_046485105.1 Candidatus Competibacteraceae bacterium
CGACCGACAGCACTTCGTGGCCCCCATCTATCTGGAACCGCTGGCGCTGCCGAGCGCGACTCCTCTGGAAAAGCGTTACCTGGGCGCGGTCGAACTGGAACTCGCCACGGCGCCCGTGCAAATCGAACAGGCCCAGCGATTTTTACGGAACATCGGGCTGGTCTCGATCGCTCTTTTGGCCGGACTCGGCCTCGCTGGCTGGACCGGCTTCCGGCTGGCCCGTTCCATCCACCAGACCGCGCGCGCCATCGAGCGGATTAAAGGCGGCGAGCTGACGGTGCGATTACCCCGCACCGAAGTCAACGAAATCGGCATCTTGCAGGACGGGGTGAATCTGTTGGCCGAGACCATCGCGGGCGAGCAGGCCCGCCTCGAAAACGAACTGGCCAAGGTGCGCGGCGAGTACGAACGGGTGTTGGCCCGCCTGCGGGTACAAACCCAAAACGCCGAACAGGCCAGTCAAGCCAAGAGCCTGTTCCTGGCCAAGGTGTCGCACGAAATGCGCACGCCGCTGTATTCGATTCAGGGGCTGGCGGAACAGTTGCTGCACACCGCTCCCAACTCCGACGAGGAACGGACGATCCAGACGCTGCTGGGGGCGGCGCGGACGCTGTATGACACCATCAGCGACATTCTCGACTTCACTCAGCTCGAGCGCGGCAAATACACGCCCCATTTCGAACCCCTGGACCTCTGGGCCGAGATCGAGCAGGTGGTCGAAACCGTCGCGCCGCTGGCGATCCGGCAGCGCCTGTATCTGGACGTCATCGTCGAACCGCGCCGGCCAGCCAGCGTCTGGGGCGACAGTCGCGCGTTTCGCGCGTTTCGCGCGATTGCGGCCAATTTGATCGCCAACGCTGTGAAATTCACAGAGACCGGCGGCGTTTCTATTCGGTTGAGCGCGCCGGCCAGCCCAGCCGCTGGTCCAGCGCCGATTCGCTTGCAGGTTCGAGATACCGGTTGTGGCATTCCCGCCGATCAGATCTCGGCGATATTCGCGCCATTCGAACAGGTGGACGGGGCGCTCAATCGGCGTTACGGCGGCATTGGTTTGGGATTGTCCATCGTCAAGGGTTATTGCGATGTCCTCAACGGCCACGTCGACGTCGCAAGCCGTCTGGGGGAAGGCACGACCTTCACGGTGACTCTGTCCTTCGACCGAACCGATCTCGAGTCCCGCGCGGTTCGGTTCCCCCTCGGGATGCTCGCCAACGTGCGATTGGAAGAGAAAACCATCCCCCATCATCGACGGCGGCGACACTTTCTCGCCGGCAAAACCGTGCTGGTGGTCGAAGATTTCGAGATCAATCGTGAGATTGTGACCCGCCAGCTGCGCCAGCACGGCCTGCGGGTTTTGGAGGCGAGCGAGGGCGACGAGGCGACGCGAATAGCGGTCTGTTCGGATCTGCACCTGATCCTCATGGATATTCAGATGCCAGGAACCGATGGCATCGCCGCCATCCAGGCCATCCGCACCCTACCCGCCGGCGCCGGCCTGCCCATCCTGGCGTTTACCGCCAGCGCGGACCGGCCGACCCACGATCGCGCGATGGCGGCGGGCGCGCATGGTGTCCTTGTGAAGCCGCTCAGCGAAGAGGAACTGATCAACGCGGTTTACGAAACGCTGATGGGGCTGGATGCGCCCGTCGTGGCGACTCCCGCCGGCTGAGCCCGCGATGGTGCTATCGATCCTGTTGCTCGGGGGTGGCTGGCTGTACTGGATGGGCTGGATCACCGTTCGGCGGATCACCCTGCTCGCCGGCGCGGGCGCGCTCGGTGGGGCATTGGTCCTGGTGGTCGCTCGAGGGGGGATCGCGCCGGTGGCGTTTCCGATTCTGGCGCTCGGCGCGGTCTTGGCGGTATCGCTCAAATGGGTGCGCCGGCCGGTCTGGCGGGCGGTGGGCTGGATGTTCTATGTGCTGGTCGTGCTGGCCCTGGGGTTTCGGCTGGCGCCCGGTTTCGCCCCCGTACCGGTGTTCGAAGCTTCGGGAGCGGGGAACCTGTCGGTCGTTGGGTTTTCCCCGGAAAAGCTGATCCTGCTGGGGCTGGTGCCGCCGCTGATGCTGACGCCGATGGCGCCTCCGTCGGGATGGTTCGGCCGCGACCGGCCTCGACTGACCTTTGTTTTGGTTCTGATGATCACCGTGATGGTGCTGGCCATTCTGGCGCTGGCGCTGGGTTTCGCGCGGCTGGGTTGGGCCTCGGAATCACCGTCGGTTCTGGCCTACCGGCTTGCCGACAATCTGGTGTTCGTGTGCGTGCTGGAGGAAAGCTTTTTTCGCGGAA
This sequence comes from Candidatus Competibacteraceae bacterium, assembly GCA_046485105.1. Taxonomy (GTDB): domain Bacteria; phylum Pseudomonadota; class Gammaproteobacteria; order Competibacterales; family Competibacteraceae; genus REEE01. The sequence goes on from JAWOHQ010000148.1 coordinate 2,287, forward strand.
TCGTGCAAACCGCGCTGATTCGAGGGCTTGCCGACCGGGGGTGGTCGCAGGCTGGGCTGTTGGGGATTATCGTCGCGTCTCTGTTGTTCGGCGGAGCTCATATTGGGGGCGGTGCGGCTTTCATGCTGCTGGCCACCGTGGCGGGCTTCGGTTATGGGGTCGTGTACTACCTGACCGGGCGCATTCAGGACGCCGTCGCCGTCCATTTTGCCGTCAATGCCGTTCACGCGCTTTGCCTTGCGGCGCCGCCCGTCGCTGGATGATTTCTCATCCCTTGGTGGGAAAGCCAGGGATAGGCACGGGGCGTCCGCCGTAGTCCATGGACGTTGATCGTGAGTCGATGAGTCTGTGAATCTTTATGTCAATGAGTCAATGAGTTGGCGCCGGGCGTCAGCCAGGCGAGCAATGCGGCTTCGCCAGGTTCCAAAGCGGCTTGAATCGCCTCGTTGAGGTCCGCCAAGGCGGCGGCAATCTCTTCTGGAGACGTTCC
>JAWOHQ010000158.1:0-3455 GCA_046485105.1 Candidatus Competibacteraceae bacterium
GCATAGACGCCTTTCAGGCGCAGCGCCCCCTGCACGAAGGTAATATCCGACAGGAGCGCCGTTGAAGCGCCGCGCAGCTCGAAACCGAACAGCAGGCCGCGGGTGGTGTGCAGGCGATCATCGGCATCGACCCAGGTCCAGTTCAGGCCGGGAATCAACAGGAGCGCGGACTCGGTGGGGACGTCGCCGACGCTGAATTCCTCATACTGGTAGTTCAGGTTGTAGTTCTTCAGCCATCGGCCGTCCTGGTGCTGCCAACTGCCGCCGAGGGTGATGCGCTCGAATTCCTGTTGTTCGTGGTCCTGCCAGATGTAGCCGGCGGTCAGCGCGTACTCATCGGTGGTCGGGTCGCGTCCGGGAATCATGTACCTGAAGCCGAGCCGCGACTGGATCTGGGAGCCGAGCAGCTCCGCTTCGTAGTGGTGGCCCCGAGGGTTGATCCAGCGTTGCTCGAGGCGCGCGCGGCCGCGGATGCCGGTGTCGGTGCCATAGCCGAGACCGAAGCTGTACCGGCGCTGCTTGTTGGGCTCCAGTTCCACCTCGACCGGCGTGATGCCGCTGGCGGCGTCGGGGGGGGCGCTGATCTGGACCTGGGCGAAATAGGGGCTGGCGAAGAGATCGCTTTGCAGTCTCAGCAGATCGCGGGTGGTGTAGGGATCGCCCGGTTGGAAACGGGGGAAGCGGGCCAGCAGTTCGGGCGCCAGGATGTTTTGCTTGAAAGTCACATCGCCGAAGCGATAGCGTTGGCCGGTGTCGTAGTGCAAATGAACGGCGGCCTGGTAGGCTTGCAGGTCGATGCGGATGGCGCGTTCGGTGAAGCGGGCGTCGAAATACCCATGCTCGATGGCCAGCGTTTCCAGGGTTTGTTTGATTCGTTCGTACTGGACATGGTCGAGGGGCTGGCCCAGAGCCAGCGGTAACCGGTCCAGAATCCGCTGGAACGCCGGATCCTGCTCGCCCGCGCCGAGCACCCGCACGTCCAGCACGGCGATGAGGATGGGTTGACCGGGTTGGATGCGATAGCGCGCCTCCCAGCCCTCGGGAGTGCGGTTCAGCGCGGCTTCGATGGTGGGCGAGTAGTAACCGAAAGGTTCCAGCGCCGTCCGAATTTCGCGCTCGGCCCGGCCGTGCAACCAACGCAACCGGATTTCGTCCGGCGCGGCCTGGCCGGCGAAGCGGTTGATGTCCAGGGTCGCCAGCACGTTGTCGCGCAGCGCATCCTCCAGGCCCTCGACGATGACGGTCAGCGTGCCGTTGCCAGTGTCATCGCCGCCGCCGTTGCTGGCGGTGGGGGATTGGGCGCGCGCCGGTCCGACGACCAGCGCTAGACCGCAGAAACCGCAGAATAAGAGCAGCCAGACGAAAACGGGATGCATGCCGGATCGATTCATGCGGGAGGGCAGGTCAGGCCGTGGTGGGTGGAACGCGCTGGCCGCCGCGACGTTGCGAAGGAACGGGGACAGGACGGCGCGGTTTGGAATTGCAGTTTAGTGATTATAATCCTTTAGCACTGTCCGCGAGCCCGGAAATCCCCACCGGCATCGCGATTTTCCCGAACCGACCGGAAGCCGCCATGCCCGATTTTTATTATCCCACTCTCGAAGCCTTTGTCGGCAGTACCCCGCTGGCGCGTTTGCAGCGCCTGCCGGGCGACACCACCAACCTGATTCTCGGCAAGCTGGAAGGCAACAATCCGGCGGGTTCGGTCAAGGATCGGCCGGCGCTGAGCATGATCCAGCAGGCGGAAGCGCGCGGCGTCATCCGCCCCGGCGATGTGTTGATCGAGGCGACCAGTGGCAACACCGGCATCGCCCTGGCGATGATCGCGGCCATGAAGGGCTACCGGATGGTGTTGATCATGCCGGCCAACCAGACCGCCGAACGCAAGTATGCCATGCGCGCTTATGGCGCCGAATTGATCCTGGTCAGCCAGGAGGAGGGGATGGAAGGCGCCCGCGATCTCGCCGCGCGGATGGAGCAGGACGGGCGGGGCCGGGTGCTCGACCAGTTCGCCAATCCCGACAATCCCCTGGCGCACTATCAAACCACCGGTCCGGAAATCTGGCGCGACACGCACGGCCGCGTCACGCACTTCGTCAGCGCCATGGGCACCACCGGCACCATCATGGGCGTATCGCGCTATTTGAAGGAGCAGGACCCGACCGTACGGATCATCCGCGTGCAGCCGTCCGATGGTTCCTCCATCGCCGGCATTCGCCGCTGGCCGCCGGAGTATTTGCCGAAAATCTTCGACCCGGCGCGGGTGGATCGGGTCATGGATGTCAGCCAGGCCGAAGCCGAGCACATTACCCGCCGGTTGGCCCGTGAGGAGGGGATTTGCTGCGGCGTGTCGGCGGGTGGCGCCCTGGCGGCGGCGCTGCGGCTGTCCGAAGAGGTCAGGAACGCGGTCATCGTGACGATTATCTGCGACCGGGGCGACCGCTATTTATCCACCGGCCTGTTCGCGGATTGAGGGGGCGGTTATGAAGGGCATGGCGGCGAAGCGGAAACAGTGGGCAGCGGAGCCTTTGACCGTCCGCATTGAGGATCTGACCCACGAAGGGCGCGGCGTGGCCCGACGGGACGGCAAGGCGGTGTTTGTGGAAGGTGCGTTACCGGGCGAAGAAGTGCGCTGCGTCTACACCATCCGCCGGAGCCGCCGCGATGAGGCCCGGGTGCTGGACGTTCTGGAACGGTCGCCGGAACGAGTCGAGCCGCGCTGCGCGCATTTCGCGATCTGCGGCGGGTGCGCCCTGCAGCATCTGGAGCCGGCCGCGCAGGTAGCGCTCAAGCAGCGCTGGTTGCTGGACAGCCTGATTCATATCGGTAAGGTCCAACCCGGACAGGTGTTGGAGCCGTTGCTCGGGCCGATATGGGGTTACCGGCGCCGGGCGCGATTGGGGGTTAAGTGGGTCGCGAAAAAGGACCGGGTGTTGGTGGGATTCCGCGAGCGGCACAGCGCGTTCGTAGCCGATCTGCGCCGCTGCGAGGTGTTGGACGAGCGGGTGGGCGGGCTGCTGGAGGAACTGGCGCGGCTGATCGAAGGCTTGTCCATCCGCGACCGAATCCCCCAGATCGAGGTCGCCGGCGGCGATACGGCGATGAGCTTGAATTTTCGAGTGCTGGCGCCGCCGAGCGAGACGGATCGGGAGCGGCTGCGCGAGTTTGGCGAGCGACATGGCCTGACGCTGTACCTGCAACCGGGCTGGCCGGAGAGCATCCAGCCGCTGGATCGCCCCTCACCCCCGGCCCCTCTCCCGCAAGGGGCGAGGGGAGATTTGAGTTACCGGTTGGAGAGCGGACTGGATCTGACGTTCGAACCCGACCATTTCATCCAGATCAATGCCGCGATCAACCGTCAACTGGTCGAACAGTTAGGCGAGTTGCTGGTCGACGGTCCCCAGGACCGGGTGCTGGATCTGTTTTGCAGACTGGGCAATTTCACCCTGGCGCTG
>JAWOHQ010000318.1:0-12182 GCA_046485105.1 Candidatus Competibacteraceae bacterium
CACCCTGGAGGCATGGCTGGTCAATCAGGACCGGCAGCGGGATGAAATCCTGGCGCTGTTTCGCGAGACCTACGGTCCCGAGCAGGCCGAACGCTGGTTCCAGCGCTGGCGGGTGTTCTTCATGGCCTGCGCCGAACTGTTCGGCTATCGCCGGGGCGAGGAATGGGGCGTGTCACATTACCGGTTCGGCAAGCAGGGTTGAACGGATCGGGCTAAAATTTCCTCCTTGAGCCCATCCAGTGGTGACCTTCTCATGCGCGACAACGTCGATCAACTCAAGCAACGCATCGCGGTCCTCGAACGGGAACTGGCGGCGTTGAAGAGCCGCGGCTATTCGTATCGGAGTATCCGCAAGCGGTCCAGTCGTTGTGTCTGGGGCCTGCCTTGGTACGACATCGCCATGGGACCCGACCCCGAAAAAGGTGAGTTGCGCGGCCACGCGCGCGGGATTATCGCCGTCGGGGACATCGCTACCGGGGTGCTGGCCGTGGGCGGCCTCGCACGGGGCATCATCGCCGTGGGCGGTCTGGCGCTGGGCGCGCTGGTGGGCGTCGGCGGGGTCTGCGTCGGCGCGCTGGCGTTCGGTGGGTTGGCGGTCGGCGGGATCGCGGTGGGCGGCGCGGCGGTGGGCGGCGTCGCCATCGGCGGTGGCGCGGTCGGCTATTACGCTCTGGGCGGCGGCGCCTTCGGGGAGCACGTTATCGATGGAATGCGGCAGGACCCGGAAGCAATCCGGTTTTTCCGCGAGTGGTTGCCGGGGTTTAGGTATTTCCCTGCTCGGGGCGAAGCCGGGTTCGTGCTTGAGACGATTTCAAGGACAGAAGTCCCACGATGGAAAAATAGCGCTTTACGCTGACCACCGAGGAACGGGTTGGATGAAAACGACCATGCGGTAAATTTTCGCTCGGCCAAACGCTCGTGCAGACTCATAAGCCCTTCACCCTCCGCGCCCGCTTCCAACCCGCCGGCGATCAGCCGGACGCCATCCGCGCGCTCGTCGCCGGCCTGAATGATGGCTTGTCCCACCAAACCCTGCTCGGGGTGACCGGCAGCGGTAAGACCTTCGCCGTGGCGAACGTCATCGCCGCCGTGCAACGCCCGGCGCTGGTGCTGGCGCCGAACAAAACCCTGGCGGCGCAACTGTACGGCGAGATGAAGGAGTTCTTCCCCGACAACGCGGTGGAATACTTCGTCTCCTATTACGACTATTACCAGCCGGAAGCCTACGTCCCCTCCTCCGATACATACATCGAAAAAGATGCCTCGATCAACGAGCACATCGAACAGATGCGGCTGTCGGCGACCAAGGCGATTCTGGAGCGTCCCGATACGATCATCGTCGCCACGGTCTCGGCGATTTACGGGCTGGGCGATCCGGATTCGTACATGAAGATGCTGCTGCACCTGGTGCGCGGCGAACGAGTGGACCAGCGCGCCATCTTGCGCCGACTGGCGGATTTGCAGTACACCCGCAACGACCTGGAACTGGCGCGCGGTACGTTTCGGGTGCGCGGCGAAATCATCGACATTCATCCCGCCGAATCCGACACGGAAGCGGTGCGGGTGGAACTGTTCGACGATGAAATCGAGTCGCTCAGCCTGTTCGATCCGCTCACCGGCAAGGTGCTGCGCAAGACCCCACGCTACACCGTCTATCCCAAGACTCACTACGTCACTCCGCGCGAGCAATTGTTGCATGCGGTGGAAGCCATCAAGGACGAACTGCGGGAGCGGCTGGCCGAACTGCACGCCGCCAATAAATTGCTGGAAGCTCAGCGGCTGGAGCAGCGGACCCGTTTCGATATCGAGATGATGCTGGAGCTGGGTTATTGCAGCGGCATCGAGAACTATTCCCGCTATTTGTCGGGTCGTGAGGTGGGCGAGCCGCCGCCGACCCTGTTCGACTATCTGCCGCCGGACGCGCTGATCATCATCGACGAGAGTCACGTCACCGTCCCGCAATTGGGGGCGATGTACAAGGGTGACCGGTCGCGCAAGGAAACCCTGGTCGAGTATGGGTTTCGTCTGCCCTGCGCGCTGGATAATCGGCCGTTGCGCTTCGATGAATTCGAACGGCTCAGCGGCCAGACCCTCTTTATTTCCGCCACGCCCGGCCCCTTCGAGCTGGAGCATTCCGGCGAGGCGGTGGTGGAACAGGTGGTGCGACCCACCGGACTGGTGGACCCCGAGGTCGACGTGCGGCCGGCGCTGCGGCAGGTGGACGATTTGCTGGGGGAAATTCGCGAGCGAGTGATTCTGCAGGAACGGGTGCTGGTCACCACCCTGACCAAACGGATGGCCGAGGATTTGACCGAGTATCTGGCCGAGAACGGCGTCAAGGTGCGCTATCTGCACGCCGACATCGATACGGTGGAGCGGGTCGAGATCATCCGCGATCTGCGGCTGGGGCAATTCGACGTGCTGGTGGGGATCAACCTGTTGCGGGAAGGGCTGGATCTGCCGGAGGTGTCGCTGGTGGCGATTCTCGACGCCGACAAGGAAGGCTTCCTGCGCTCCGACCGCTCGCTGATCCAGACCATCGGCCGCGCCGCCCGGCATCTGCGCGGCAAGGCGATTCTCTACGCCGACCGGATCACCGGCTCGATGCGCCGGGCGCTGGACGAAACCGAACGCCGCCGCGCCAAGCAGCAGGCGTACAACCAGGCGCACGGCATCACTCCGCGCGGCATCCAGAAAGCCGTGGCCGACATCATGGAAGGGGCCTACGCACATCCCGGCGCGCCACTGTCGGCCACGGCCTACGCCCAAGTCGCGGAGGAAACAGCGGCCTACGCGCACGAAACCCCGGTCTTACTGATGAAGAAGATCAAGCAACTGGAGCAGGCGATGTATCGCCACGCCCGCGATCTGGAGTTCGAGGAAGCGGCGAAACTTCGCGATGAAATCCAGCGGATTCGCCAGCTTGGATTGGGGTTGCCGGAGACGAAGATGGGTTAGTCGCCTCTCAAATTCACTGAAATCAACAACGCTCTTGTCCGGTACCAACGAATCCGTTCTCACGGCAAACCGATCAATTTGCCGGACGATATGATCGCGGTATGACTGCCGGATTTTAGAACTTCATATCCTCGAAAAACTTCTTCACCCCATCCAGCCAGCTTCCTTCCTGCGGGGCGTGTTGTTTGCCGCCCGCCTCCATGGTCTCGGCGAATTTTTGCAACAACTCTTTCTGCTCCCGAGTCAGGTTGACCGGGGTTTCGATGGCCACCCGGCACAACAGATCGCCGGGGGCCCCGCCGCGCACCGGCTTGACGCCCTTGCTCCGGACCCGGAACACCTTCCCGGTCTGGGTTTCGGCCGGAATTTTCAGGCTGACCCGACCATCGAGGGTCGGCACCTCCAAATCGCCGCCCAGCGCCGCGGTGGCGAAACCGATCGGCACCTCGCAGTACAAATCGTTGCCCTCGCGGGTGAAGATCGGATGCGGCTTGACCCGGATCTGCACGTACAGGTCCCCCGGCGGTCCCCCGCTCTCCCCGGCCTCCCCTTCCCCGGACAGGCGGATGCGGTCACCGTTGTCCACGCCGGCCGGGACCTTGACCGACAGCGTTTTTTGCTCCTCGACCCGGCCGCTGCCCCCGCAAGTTTCGCAGGGCTCGGGAATGATTGTCCCCCGCCCCTGACAGCGCGGGCAGGTCTGCTGAATCGAGAAAAATCCCTGTTGCATTCGCACCTGGCCGACGCCGCGACAGGTGGGACAGGTGATCGGCTTGGTGCCCGGCTTGGCGCCGCTGCCGGCGCAGGTCGCGCAAGTCACCAAGGCTGGCACGCGAATCTTGGAGGTCGCGCCGAAGACCGCTTCCTCCAGCGACAAATCCAGGATGTAACGCAGATCGGCGCCTCGATACGCCTGGCTGCCGCCCCCGCCGCGCGCCCCGCCAAAAATATCGCGAAACACCCCGCCGAAAATATCGTTCAGATCGGCCGGACCGCCGCCGCCAAACCCGCCGCCCGCCGAGCTGTCCACCCCGGCATGGCCGAACTGGTCGTAAGCCGCCCGCTTGCGCGAATCGCTCAACACTTCGTAGGCTTCCTTGGCCTCCTTGAACTGTTCCTCGGCCACCTGATCGCCGGGGTTGCGGTCGGGGTGATGCTTCATCGCCAGCCGCCGGTAAGCCTGCTTGATCTCGGCCTCGCTGGCGTTGCGGGCTAAGTTGAGAACTTCGTAATAGTCGCGTTTGGCCATGATTCGGTCTTGCGTCGCGGCGGGCCGCCAGATAGGGTTCGTTCAAAATCAAAAATCCGGGAACGCAACGCGCTCCCGGATTCATAGTTTACCGCAAGCGCGGCGGTTACTTCTTAACCTCCTCGAACTCGGCGTCCACCACCCCGTCGTCGGCCGGCTTGTGACCGCCGCCGCCGCCAGCGCCACCCTGCGGTCCGCCGGGGCCGTCCTCCGATCCGCCACCGCCAGACTGCGCGTAGACCCGCTCGGCCAGCTTGCCGGATAGCTCCGCCAGGGTGCGGGTCTTGGCCTCGATGGCGCTCTTGTTGTCGGTTTTGACCGTGGAGCGCAGATCGCTGATCGCCCCCTCGATCGCCGACCGCTCGCCGCCTTCCACTTTTTCACCCAAGTCGCGCAAGGTCTTTTCCGTGGCGTGGATCAGGTTCTCGGCCTGATTGCGAATGTTGACCAGTTCGTGGAACTTGCGGTCTTCGTCGGCGTGCGCCTCGGCGTCGCCGACCATCCGTTTGATCTCCTCCTCGGACAACCCGGAGGACGCCTTGATCACGATCCGGTTTTCCTTGCCGGTCGCCTTGTCCTTGGCCGAGACGTGCAGGATGCCGTTGGCGTCGATGTCGAAGGTCACCTCGATCTGCGGCACGCCGCGCGGGGCGGGGGGAATATCCTGCAAGTCGAATTTACCCAGCGACTTGTTGGCCTGAGCGACCTCGCGCTCGCCCTGCAATACATGCACCGTCACCGCGGTTTGATTGTCGTCGGCGGTCGAGAACACCTGGGTCGCCTTGGTCGGAATCGTGGTGTTTTTCTCGATCAGCTTGGTCATCACCCCACCCAGGGTCTCGATGCCCAAACTCAGCGGGGTCACGTCGAGCAGCAGCACGTCCTTGACCGAACCACCCAGCACCCCGCCCTGAATCGCCGCGCCCACCGCCACCGCTTCGTCGGCGTTGACGTCCTTGCGCGGGTCCTTGCCGAAGAACTCGCGCACCTTGTCCTGCACCTTGGGCATCCGGGTCTGGCCGCCGACCAGCAGTACGTCGTCGATCTGGCCGACGCCCACTCCGGCGTCCTTCAGCGCGGTGCGGCAGGGACCGATGGTTTTATCGATCAAATCCTCCACCAGCGACTCCAGTTTGGCGCGGGTCAGCTTCAGATTGAGATGCTTCGGCCCGCTGGCATCCGCCGTGATGTAGGGCAGATTGATATCGCTCTGCTGGCTGGAGGACAGTTCGATCTTGGCTTTCTCGGCGGCCTCCTTCAGCCGTTGCAGCGCCAGCGGATCGTTGGCCAGATTGATGCCCGACTCACGCTGAAACTGCTCGATCAGGTAGTCGATGATCCGCTTGTCGAAGTCCTCGCCGCCCAGGAAGGTGTCGCCGTTGGTCGAAAGCACCTCGAACTGCTTCTCCCCATCCACCTCGGCGATTTCGATGATCGAAATATCGAAGGTCCCGCCGCCCAGGTCGTAGACCGCGATCTTGCGGTCCTTGGTGCTGGACTTGTCCATGCCGAAAGCCAGCGCCGCCGCCGTCGGTTCGTTGATGATGCGCTTGACTTCCAACCCGGCGATGCGTCCGGCGTCCTTGGTCGCCTGACGTTGGCTGTCGTTGAAGTAGGCCGGCACCGTGATCACCGCCTCGGTGACCGGGTGGCCGAGATAATCCTCGGCGGTCTTCTTCATCTTCATCAGCACCCGAGCGGAGATTTCCGGCGGGGCCATCTTCTTGCCGCGCGCTTCCACCCAGGCATCGCCATTATCGTTCTTGACGATCTTGTAAGGGACCAGATCGATGTCTTTCTGCACCTCCTTCTCTTCGAAGCGGCGGCCTATCAGCCGCTTGACCGCGAACAGGGTGTTGTGCGGATTGGTGACCGCCTGGCGCTTGGCCGGCTGGCCGACGGTGATCTCACCGTCTTCCAGGAAGGCAACGACCGAGGGCGTGGTCCGGTCGCCTTCGCTGTTCTCAATCACCCGGGGTTTGCCGCCCTCCATGATCGCCACGCAGGAGTTGGTGGTGCCCAGGTCGATGCCGATTATGTTGCTCATGGTCATACTCTCTAAATTTTAAGATCTTCAGGGGATTCGGTGGTTAATCCTGGCCTGTCGTTGAATGTGGGGATGATCGGGTGAATTTTCAACGGTCGGACGGATTTTTCAGGTTTAGCCAGCCGGCTGGGTCGGGGCTTGGGCGACCAGCACCTTGGCGGGTCGGATCAACCGGTCGTTGAGCAGATAGCCTTTTTGCAGCACCTGCACCACGGTATTCGGCTCGGCCTGATCGGTCGGTAGCATGGCCATGGCTTCGTGGCGGCTCGGATCGAACCGGACGCCCAACGGGTTTACTTCACAGGCGCCAAACTTCTCCATCGCCGCCGCCAATTGCTTGAGCGTCAGATCCACCCCTTCCCGCAGCTTGGCCACGTCGACATCATCGGTGGCCGCCTCCAGGCCCATTTCCAGGCTGTCGCGCACCGGCAGCAACTCCCCGAAAAAGCGCTCCAGGGCGAACTTGTGCGCGTTCTGGACCTCGCGCTCGGCGCGCTTGCGCAGATTGTCCATTTCGGCGTGGGCGCTCAGATACAACTTCCAGTGCTCGTCGGCCTTGGCCAGCGCCTGGTCCAAATCCCGCTGTAGCGTTTCGAATTCCTCGCGGCCGACCAAAATCTCGGCGTCCATCTCGTCGGCCGGCGCGGATGGCGCGGGCGCGGGTTCGGCGGAAGGAGGGTTTGCTCCGGAATCCTCCGGGCGCGCGCCGGGATTTAGGGCCGGGTTGGTTGGGGTCATGAATGGGTTCTCCGTCATGGGGATCGAATCGGTCGAGCGGCCGACGCCGCTCCTGATAGCGGAGAACTGGGGTTGAACGGCGGGAATTCAAGGGCGCGCTCAGACGCGCTGGGCGATCAACGCCGCCGCCAGCAACCGGGCGGTCACGTCCACTACCGGAATCACTCGTTCGTAGGCCATCCGGGTCGGGCCGATCACCCCGAGCACGCCCAGCACCTGTCCCGCCACGCTGTAGGGCGCGGTCACCACGCTGCAATCTTCCAGCACCTCGAAACCGGACTCTTCGCCGATGAAAATCTGCACCCCCTCGGCGTGCAGGCACTGATCGAACAAGTGCAGCAAATCACGCTTGTGATTGAACGCTTCAAACAGTTGCCGCAACTTGTCCATGTCGGACAGATCGGCGTACTGCATCAGGTGGGTCTGGCCGGCCACCACGTAATCCTCGCCGTCCGGCTCGGTCTCGAAGGTTTGTTCGGCCATCTCAACCACGGTCTGCATCAAGCGGTCGAGGCTGTCGCGGGTTTCGCGCAAATCCCGCAACAGCGCCTCCCGGACCTGTTGGATATCCTTGCCGGTGAACTGCCCGTTCAGATACTGGGCAGCCTGTTGCAATTCGGCGGCGCTGTAGGAGCGCCGGGTGTGGATGATGCGATTCTGCACCTCCTGACCGTTCAGCACCAGGATCACCAGAACCCGGTTCTCGGACAGGGGCAGGAATTCAACCTGCCGCAGGGTCACGACGTTACGGCGCGGCAGCATGACCACGCCCGCCAGTTGCGTGATGCCGGACAACAGATCCGAAACCGAGCGGGCTAGTTCGGCGGGATTATTCACCGGTTGGTCGATGCGTCGGCGCAAGGCTTCAATTTCCCGCTGGTCCAGCGGACGCAGACGGAGCAATTCATCGATGAAGAACCGGTAACCCCGGGCGGTCGGCACCCGCCCGGCCGAAGTGTGCGGCGCGCGCAGATAGCCCAGATCTTCCAAGTCCGCCATCACATTGCGGATGGTAGCCGGGCTCAAATCCAATCCGGCATCGCGCGCTAAAGTCCGCGATCCGACCGGTTGGCCGTCGCGGATGTGGCGCTCGACCAGCGTTCGCAACAGATGCTGGGTGCGCTCGTTGAGGGCGGGATAACCCGCCAGAGTGGATTCCGTACCAGGCATCGCGATGACCCCTCCTGATTTAGCACTCTCAGTCTTGGAGTGCTAAGGCAACGTAACAATTCACCTCTGGAGTGTCAAGTTGTCCGGCGCTTGGCGCATTTTCCCCTAACATGATAAGTTGCTTGCTTTCATTCACCCGCACGGCATTCTCCAGTACGGAACAATGTCCAAATCCGTTTTTCACACCATCGGCCTGATCGGCAAATTCGGCGATCCCAACGTCGCGGGGACGCTGAACCAGATTGCCGCCCACTTGCGCCGACGCCAGTCACGAGTGCTGCTCGACGACAGTTCGGCCCGGCTCATGCCGAATAGCGGCCTGGAAATCGCCAGCCGGACCGCGATCGGCGAACAGTGCGATCTGGTCATCGTCATGGGTGGCGATGGCACCATGCTCAACGCCGCGCGCTCGCTGGTGGACTACGAAGTACCGATTCTGGGCGTCAATCTGGGCCGGCTCGGTTTTCTGGCCGACGTCTCGCCCGGCGAACTGCCCCACAGCCTGGACGCGGTGCTGAACGGCCAGTTCCGCGAGGCGCGCCGCTCGCTGCTGCACGCCCAGGTGATGCATGGAGACCGCGTGACCGGCGAGGCCGACGCGCTCAACGACGTGGTGATCCACAAGCGCGAAGTGGCCCGCATGATCGAAGTGGATACTTTCCTCGACGGCCGTTTCCTCAACGTCTACCGCGCCGACGGGTTGATCATTTCCACCCCGACCGGCTCCACCGCCTACGCGCTGGCCAGCGGCGGGCCGATCATCCATCCGGGTCTGGAGGCGGTGGTGCTGGTGCCGATCTGTCCGCATACCCTGACGCATCGGCCGATCGTGGTTAAGGCCGACAGCGTGATTGAAGTCGTGCTAAACGCCGTCAATCCCACGCAGACCCAGGTCACCTGCGACGGCCAGGTCAGTCTGGCGCTCGAATCGGGCGATCACGTCGTCATCCGCAAAAAGGACCGCAAGGTCCGGTTAATCCACCCGCTCAACCATGATTACTTCAAGTTGCTCCGGGCCAAGTTGAGCTGGGGCCTGAATCCGGACGCCTCGCCGTTCACCTGAAGAGTCAAGATCCGCCGTCATGCTGACCCAGTTGCGCATTCGCGATTTCGCCATCGTCGAGGATCTGGAATTGGAACTGGCGGCCGGGATGACCGCGGTCACCGGCGAGACCGGCGCCGGCAAATCCATCCTGGTGGACGCCATCGGCCTGCTGCTGGGCGACCGCGCCGACAGCGGCGTGATCCGACACGGCGCGGAACGCGCCGACCTCAGCGCGGCTTTCGATCTCGACGCTCTGCCGGCGGCCCGCGCCTGGCTGGCCGAGCGCGATCTGGACAGCGACCGGGACTGTCAGTTGCGCCGGGTCGTCGCGCGCAACGGTCGCTCGCGCAACTATATCAACGGCGTCCCCCAACCCGCGCAGGCCCTGCGGGAACTGGGCGAGCGCCTGGTGGACATCCACGGCCAACACGAACACCAATCGCTGCTGCACCGCGAAGTCCAGCGGCAATTACTGGATGATTACGCCGGCCACGCGGATCTGACGGTCGACGTGGAAAACCATTATCAAACCTGGAGCCGGTCGCGGCGGGAACTGCGCGAACTGCGCCAGGCCGCCAGCGAACGCGACGCCCGGTTGGACATCCTGCGCTACCACCTGCGGGAACTGGCGGCCTTGAATCCGGTGGACGGGGAAATCGCCGAGCTGGAAACCGAACAGCGCCGCCTGGCGAATTCCAGCCAGTTGCTGGAAACCGGCCAGCGCCTGCTCGGCTGGCTGACCGAGAGCGAGGAATCCGCCATCGCCGACCGGCTCGACCAATCCCTGCGCGAACTGGAGTCCTTGGCCCGGTTGGACCCCCGGCTCGCCCCGGTCGGCGACCTGCTGAACACGGCGTTGATCCAGGTCCAGGAAGCCAGCGGCGAATTGCGTGGCTACGTGCAGGCGCTCGATCTCGATCCCGAGCATCTGGCGCGGGTGGAACAGCGGCTGACCGCCGCCCACCAACTGGCTCGCAAGCATCGGATCACCGCCGAAGAACTGCCGGCGCTGCGGGCGCGGTTCGAGGCGGAACGGGAATCCCTGGAACACAGCGAGACCCGGCTGGAGTCGTTGCAACAGGCGCTGAAAACCGCGCGGGCGGCCTATCAGGAATGCGCCGACCGTTTGAGCGAACAAAGGTCGGCGGCGGCGCGGGATCTGAGCGAACGGATCTCGGCGACGCTGGCGGAGTTGGGGATGCCTGGGGGACGCTTCGCCATCACTCTGGAACGCTTGGAACAGCCCACCCCGAATGGCCTGGAAGCGGTGGAATTCCAGGTCAGCGCCAATCCGGGACAGCCGCTACGACCCCTGGCCAAAGTTGCCTCCGGCGGCGAACTGTCGCGAATCAGCCTGGCGATTCAGGTGATCGCCGCCCGCGCCGCCCGTATTCCGACCCTGATTTTTGACGAAGTGGACAGCGGCATCGGCGGCGGCGTCGCGGAAGTGGTGGGCCGGCAACTGCGGGCGCTGGGCGGCGGCCGGCAGGTGCTGTGCGTCACCCACCTGCCGCAGGTCGCGGCCCAGGCCCACCAGCAGTTCAAGGTGGAAAAACAGACCGATGGCGAGAGCACCCATACCCAGGTTTTGCCGCTGGGCGCCGAGGAGCGAGTGACGGAAATCGCCCGCATGCTGGGCGGGCTGGAACTCACCGCGAACACCCTAGCCCATGCCCGGGAGATGATGGAGAAAGCGGTCCTCCGATCGGCGGGCGCGGATCAGGGCGAAGATGTCTTTTCTTCCTTCTCCAGCTCGCTTTCCGGGGGATGATGGTGCGAGCAATCGGGACGGGTGCAGTGGCCATAAAGGATCAGAGAGTGTTCGGCCAACTCAAAACCGAGCCGCCGCGCGACGCGTTGCTGGCGCCGCTCGATCTCATCGTCGCAGAACTCCTCGATCCGACCGCATTCCACGCAGAGAATATGGTCGTGGTGCTGGCCCTGATCGAGTTCGAAGACCGATTGGCCGCTCTCAAAATGATGGCGCTTGACCAGTCCGACTGATTCAAACTGGGTGAGTACCCGATACACGGTCGCCAGACCAATTTCTTCGCCGGCCTCGATCAACGTCCGATAGATTTCCTCGGCGGACAGATGTGCGCCCTGCTGGCTTTGCAGCATTTCGAGGATCTTGATACGCGGCAGCGTGACCTTCAGGCCCGCCTGTTTAATTTCTTTCGAGCCCACGAAGGATCGACTCCAGAATTGCGCTTACCCACGGCTTGCCGATGTACGTTATCATAATAAACGTTCCAGCAACCCGGACTCCGCTTCCATGTTTCACCATTCCCTATGCGCCGCCGGCATCCTGCTGCTCGTTCTGACCGCCGGCTGCGGATCGGTGCTACCCAGCTTCTATACCGTCCCGGTCCGCCAGGGCAATTATGTGGACCCGGCGATGGCCGGACAGTTGCGCCCCGGCATGACCCGGCAGCAAGTTCAGCAGCTTCTGGGCGCCCCACTGATCGCCGACCCGTTCCACCAGGACCGCTGGGATTATTACTATCAATACAGCAAGGGCGGCAGAACCGTCGAGCAGCGCCACCTGATCTTACATTTTCGCGGCGACACCCTCGATCGGGTTGACGGCGTGGTGGATTAGCCTTCCTCCGGCTCCAACTCGCCGCCGCCCTTGCGCATGCGCTTGCCCTCGGCGGCGCGCTTTTTGCGCACCGCCTTGGGATCGGCGAGCAGCGGCCGGTAAATTTCCACCCGGTCGCCGGCGCGCACGGTGGCCGATAATTTACTCAGCTTACCGAACACGCCCACCTTGGCGGTCTCAAGCTGAATTTCCGGAAACCGCTCTTGAATCTTCGCCAGGCGGATGGCCTGCTCCAGAGTTGCGCCTTCCGGGATCTCGACTGGCACGATCAGTTGTTCGTCGGGGCGAGCGTAGGCCACCTCGACCCGGATCGTGGCGCTTTGGTTGTTTTTCAATGTTTTAACAGTAAAATGGTATAAGTAGTAATAGAATG
>JAWOHQ010000024.1:0-8044 GCA_046485105.1 Candidatus Competibacteraceae bacterium
GGCTGGAACTCGATCTCGGCGGCGAGACCCGGCAGGTGTTCGCCGGCATTAAATCCGCCTATGCCCCGGAAGATCTGCCGGGCCGCCTGACGGTGATGGTCGCCAACCTCGCTCCGCGCAAGATGCGCTTCGGCATTTCCGAGGGCATGGTGCTGGCCGCCGGCGATGACGGCGGCATTTATCTGCTGAACCCGGACGGCGGCGCCGGACCGGGCATGCGGGTGAAGTAAGCATTACCCGACTGGCCAGCCTGCGCTGGCCGTTTGCGCGCCCCTACAATTTGATGCCGTGTTTGCTGAGCAGGGAATACAGCGTCGGTCGGGTGATCCCCAGCAGTTCGGCGGAACGGGACACATTGCTGTCGGTATAAATCAGCGCCTGCTGGAGCGCCCTTCGCTCGGCCCACTCCCGCGCCTGCCGCAGATTGAGCGGCGCGGCGGGCGCCTCTTCGCCGATTTCCAGCTCCAGATCCCGCGCCGTGATCTGGTCGCTTTCACTCATGATCACGGCGCGCTTGAGCCGGTTTTCCAGTTCCCGGACATTACCGGGCCACAGGTACGTTTCCAGGGCCTGAAGCGCATCCGGCGTGAGGTTCAGGCGGGGACGCCGCATTTGTCGGCCATAGCGCCGCAACAACACGCGAGCGATCATTAACACGTCGTTTTCCCGCTCGCGCAACGGCGGAATCTGGATGGTCACCTCACTGATCCGATAGTAGAGATCCTGCCGGAACAAACCTTCCCCGATCAGCGCCGCCAAATCGCGATGCGTGGCGCAGACGACGCGCACGTCCACCGGAATCGTTTCCCGGCCGCCGACCCGCTCGATCACCCGTTCCTGGAGAAACCGCAACAGCTTGGCCTGCAAGCCCAGGGGCAGATCGCCGACTTCGTCGAGCATCAGCGTCCCACCCTCGGCATATTCGATCTTGCCCAGAACCTGTTTGATCGCGCCGGTGAAGGCTCCTTTCTCGTACCCGAACAGTTCGCTTTCCAGCAAGGCATCGGGAATGGCGGCGCAGTTGAGGGCCACGAAAGCGCCCTTGCCCCGCGGCCCCATCTCATGCAGCGCCCGCGCCAGCAACTCCTTGCCGGTGCCGCTCTCGCCCAACAGCAGCACGTTGGTCTGGGTGGGAGCAATTTTCTCAACGCTCCGGCAAATCTTGAGCATCTCCAGACTACCGGCGATCACGCCGGTCAGCGGGGTAATCGCCTGACGCGCCAACAGTTCCCGGTTTTCCCTTTCCAACGCGTACAGATTGTAGGCGCGATCCACCAGCAACCGGAGCACATCCGCATCCACCGGCTTCTGATAAAAATCATAGGCGCCCAGCGCCACCGCCCGTAACGCGTTCTCGCGCTCGTCGTTGCCGGTCACCACGATCACCTTGGCCTCTGGCGTCAGCGCCCGGATCTCCTCCAGGGCCTTCAAACCTTCCGAAGCATTGGCCGGATCTGGCGGCAGGCCCAGATCCAGCAACACGATCGGCGGCTTGTGCGCCCGCACCTGAGCCAGCGCCGCCTCGCGATCTTCGGCCGTCAACGCCTCGTAACCGTCGAAGCACCAGCACAGTTGGCTGCGTAGACCGGGATCGTCCTCGACGATCAGGAGCTTTCTGTCGGCTTCCGCCATGGCTCGCTTCCCCCTGTCTCCGACTCATGACCCGCCACGACCGGGGCCTCGCCCCGCGGCAAGCGCAAAGTAAACACGGCGCCTTGTTCCGGTGAACTGACGACCGTCAACTCACCGCCCGCCCCCCGGGCGAATTCATGACTTTCGTAAACCCCGATGCCCATGCCGGCATTCCCTTTGGTGGTCGTGAACGGCCGGAACAGCTTTTCCCGGATGAATTTTTCGTCCATGCCAGACCCATCGTCGCGAATGGCGACCACCGCCATCCGGTTTTCGGCACGTACGGTCACCTCGACCACGCCATCGGGACCGGTCGCCTCCTGGGCGTTCTGAATCAGGTGCTCCAGGACCGCGACCAGCCGTTCCTGATCCACCCGCACCCACGGCTCATCGTCCGGATCGACGCGCAGCACGGGCGCCGGCCGCAGAGCAGAGCGGGCCGCGACCGCCTGGCGCGCCGCGGCCGCCAACGCCAATAGCCGTACCCGACCCGATGGGGGGTCCTTGCGTAACTGCCCCAACAGCCGATTCATCCGCTCGGTGGCGTTGGCAACGGTGCGGAAAGCGTCCTCGACGAACGCCGGATTCGCCTTGTGGCGGGCGGCATTGGCCACCACCAGGGCCAGTTGCGCGGCGATGTTCTTGAGATCATGCACCACATAGGCCGACAGTCGATGAAACGCCTCGAACTGGCGGGCCTGCCATAGCGCCTCGCTGGCCTCCAGCAACGCCACGTAACCCGCCACTTGGCGACCGGCGGTCTTGAGCAGGTCGCGGTCTTCCCAATTGAGCCGCAGGCGGGCGCGCCCCTCGGCCAACACCAAAAACCCTTTTAACTCGTCACCATGCAGCAGTGGCGCCACCAACCAGGCGCGCGGCAGTTCCCGCAACCAGTCCGGCAGCGTCAAATCGGCATAGATTTCTGGTTCTTCAACAAACTCATCCAGCTCGATCACCCATTGGCGTTGTTCCAGGAACCGGACCAGGGACCCATCGGCCGATTCCCGCCGCACCGCGGGTTCCCGGAGATTCCAGCTCGCCTCCAGCATGAAGTCGCCCCTTTCCCGCCGGGTCCAGAGCAAGCCGCCCGTGCTTTGCACAATTTCGGCGGCGGCGCGGATGGCGCGCTGCCGCAGCGGCTCGTTGGGTTCGCCCGTCGACAGGGTCTGAGTGAACTTCAACCATTCCTCGCGATAGTCGTATTTGAGGCTGAAGAAGTGTTTGTTTAACAGCACCAGAGCCCTGGCGCGCAATTGCCCGGAAAAGAGCAGCACGGCCAGCAGCACTCCGGAACCGGCCAGGAACGCCAGTTGCAGGGCGGTTCCCCAGTTGCCGCCATAGGCCCGGATGTAGTAGCCCATGCCCGCCATCGCCAACAGATAGACGCCGGCGCCAAAGATGGCGGCCGAGTGCAGCACCACCCGGCGGGAGACGAACACGTCCAGCGACCATTGCGGATTACGGGCCGCCGCCACGCCGATCAGCGGCGCCGCCATGGCGCCGACCAGACCGCGCGCCTCCCACATCGCCGCATCCATCCGCTTGAACAAGAGGGCGTCGGCGTACAGAAAGAAATCGTAGGCGAACATCAGGCCCAGCCCCAGATACAGGAACTTGGTGGCCCAGCGGCGCTGCGGGTGCGTGTTGCGGAACAGTTGTTCGATCAGCGCCAACCCGGCGATGGCCAAACCGATGTGCCCCAGAATCGCGGCGTCGGTGGGAGGCGCGAACGGGATACTCCATAACTCGCTCAGTTCGATCCCCAGCAGCAGCGCCCCATAACCGATCAGCGCCGGCCCGGCCCAACGCAACCATCGTCCCGCTCCCGTTTCCCGGACCAGCGGTTCCAGTAGATGGATCAGGAACAACAGCCAGGCCACATTGCGCGCCACTTCCAACAACTGATACAACCAATCGAGACCTGTCGCCTGGGCAGCGGCGTAATAGGCCGCCCGCAAGGCCCACAGCAGGCTGATCAAAACGGCGGCGACCAGCAACCCTCCCTGCAAACGACCTCGCCAACTGGTCAACAGCAGCAGAAACAGCAGCGACCAGCCCGCCGCCGCCGCGCCGTAGCTTAACGCCCCGATGTTGGCCATGGTCATCACGTCACGCTAGTGCGCCCCCTTGCCCCACAGAACGGTATGGACGGTTTGTAGCAAGATAATGACATCGAAAAAGAAACTGTAGTTTTTGATGTAGTACAAATCGTATTGCAGTTTTTCGCGCGCGTCCTCCTCCGAGGCCCCATAGGGATAACAAATCTGCGCCCAGCCGGTAATCCCGGGATTGACCATGTGCCGCATTGAGTAAAAGGGGATTTTCTTTTTCAGCTCGGCCACGAACTGCGGCCGCTCCGGACGCGGACCGACGAAGCTCATCTGGCCCCACAGCACGTTGAACAGTTGTGGCAATTCGTCGATGCGGGTTTCCCGCAGAATCCCACCGATCCGGGTGATCCGACTGTCCCCGGCCTGAGCCCAACGGGCGACGCCGTCCCGCTCGGCGTCCACGGTCATGCTGCGGAACTTGATCAACTCGAAGGGATCATTGTTGCGACCGACCCGGGTCTGCCGATACAGAATCGGTCCGCGCCCCCCCGATTCGATCCAGATGGCCAGAGTGGCGAGCAGCATGAACGGCCAGGTCACCGCCAGCAGGAGCAGGCTGGCTGCCACGTCGAACAGCCGTTTGACCGTGCTGTTGAACAGGGCCTTCTGGAAGCCATCCGCAAAGATCATGTTGCTCGGCCGCAGGGCGTCGAGCTGGATTTTGCCGGTTTCCCGCTCGAAAAAACTCAGAAAAGCGCTGATCGAAATACCTTCGACCTTGCATCCCAGGACTTCGTCGACCGGGAAACCTTTGCGTCGGTCGTCCATCGCCACCACGATTTCATCGATGTGTAATTCATCGGCCAGATCGAGCAGAGTGCCGGTGACTTGGCGCATTCGTTCAGGGGGGACGCCCGGTTTTTCGTCCTCGTGGACCTGAACGTATCCCAGGATCGCGAATCCCACGCTGCCGCAGTTGTGCAATTCCTCGAGCCGCCCCGCGTTCTGGCCCACGCCTAACACCAGTACCCGACGTTTGAGCAGCGCGTGGTCGGACACCTTGAAGAACGCGAAACGCAGCAGCAACACCCCGACAAAGGCGATGCCGAACGTCAGGCTGAACTCGCCACGGCCCAGGGCAATTTCGGGAAACAGATAATAAATCAGGGTCATGGCGAACAGTCCGAACAAGAAACTGATCCCGACCCGCAGCAGCATGTCGCTCCGGCCGCTCCATAGATTGCGTTCGTACAGGCCCATCGCGATCATGATCGTGGTCATGACCAGCATGAACGCTAGAGCGCTTGCCAAGACCTCTTCAAGCAGTGGCGCGGAACCCTGATCGATCCGAAGCACGTTCAGGGATCGGCCAAAATATACCGACAGAAATAAATAGAGGGTTTCCGCCACGAGCAGCGTTAACAGCGCTCGGGAAAAGTAATGTCTGAACAAGCGAATCATGGATCGAGCGACCGATCAATCAGGTGAATTTCATACTGCATCGAACCTGCGCTCCCATCGGAGGTTAGTGCGGGTAATGTTAAGGCATCAATAAGACCTGAACCCACTTTTTCTCGGCGGTTCCGCGAAAACGGATGTGTGACTACCGACTCTTCCCCTATACTTATCGGCATTTGCCATCCATCTCATTAGGAGTAGGAAACCGATGTTTGACCTCGCCACCGCCCGCATCGGCATCGTCGGCCTCGGCTATGTGGGGCTGCCTCTGGCCGTCGAATTCGGCAAGCAGTTTCCCACCCTCGGCTTGGACATTAACGAAGCCCGCATCCGGGAACTGCAAGCCGGCTCCGACAGCACGCTGGAAGTCGAACCCGAAGAATTGCGAGAGGCCCATCTGTTGAGCTACACCAGCCGCGCCGCAGATCTGGCGAATTGCAACGTCTACATCGTCACGGTTCCGACCCCGGTGGATGAGTATAAACGCCCGGACTTCCGTCCGCTGATCGGCGCGAGCACCACCGTCGGCCGGGTCCTGAAACCGGGAGACGTGGCGATCTACGAATCCACCGTCTACCCCGGCGCCACCGAGGAAGTCTGCGTGCCGATCCTGGAGCGGGAATCCGGTTTGCGTTTTAACGTGGATTTCTTCGCCGGCTACAGCCCGGAACGCATCAACCCCGGCGACAAGGAACATCGGCTGACCACCATCCGCAAGATCACTTCCGGCTCTACCTCCGAAGCCACCGAGTTCGTGGATGCGCTGTACCGGCGCGTCATCACCGCCGGTACCCATCGGGCGTCCAGCATCCGGGTGGCGGAAGCCGCCAAGGTGATCGAGAACACCCAGCGCGATGTCAATATCGCACTGATCAACGAACTGGCGTTGCTGTTCAACCGTCTGGGGATCGACACCGAGGAAGTGCTGCGCGCCTCCGGCACCAAATGGAATTTTCTGCCGTTCCGCCCCGGTCTGGTGGGCGGACATTGCATCGGCGTCGATCCGTATTACCTCACCCACAAGGCCCAGGAGATCGGCTATCACCCGGAAATGATCCTGGCCGGCCGGCGCATCAACGACGGCATGGGCGCCTATATCGTGCAACGGGTGGTCAAGCTAATGAATCAGCGGCGGATCGCGGTGATGGACGCCAAGGTACTGGTGATGGGCCTGACTTTCAAGGAAAACTGTCCGGACTTGCGCAACACCCGGGTGGTGGACATCGTCCAGGAATTCCGCGACTACCACGCCCAGGTGGACGTTTATGACCCGTGGGTGAATCCCCGGGAAGCCCAACACGAATACGGCATCGACCCGATCGCCGAACCGCAGCCGGGGCAGTACGACGCCATCATTTTGGCGGTGGCCCACCGGCAATTTCAGGAAATGGGCGTCGAACGGCTCCGCGCCCTGGGCAAGCCAGGCGCGGTGTTGTTCGATGTCAAATATCTCCTGCCCGCCGCCGCCGTGGATGGTCGCTTATGAAAATTCTGGTCACAGGCAGCGCCGGCTTCATCGGCGCGGCGCTGACGCTGCGGTTGCTGGAGCGCGGTGATGAGGTGGTTGGTTACGACAATCTCAACGATTACTACGACGTCAATTTGAAGCGGGCGCGGCTGGCCCGCCTGCAAGCCTGCCCCGGTTTCACCGAAGTCCGCGCCAGTCTGGAGGATCGGGCAACGCTGACCGAGACCGTCGCCCAATATCGGCCGCGGCGCGTGGTGAATCTGGCGGCGCAGGCCGGGGTGCGCTATTCGACTCAGAATCCGCACGCCTACGTGGATTCCAACCTGGTCGGATTCGTTAATCTTCTGGAGGCCTGCCGCCATCACGGGGTCGAGCATCTGGTGTATGCCTCGACCAGCTCGGTATACGGGGCTAACACCCGGATGCCGTTCTCGGTCCACGATAACGTGGATCACCCGGTCAGTCTGTACGCGGCGACCAAGAAGGCCAACGAGCTGATGGCGCACACTTACAGCCACCTCTACGGCCTGCCGACCACCGGTCTACGTTTCTTCACGGTGTACGGTCCCTGGGGGCGGCCCGACATGGCGCTGTTCCTGTTCACCCGCGCCATTCTGGCCGGCGAGCCGATCAACGTGTTCAATTACGGCCAGCACCGGCGGGATTTCACCTACATCGACGACATCGTCGAGGGTGTGGTCCGGGTGCTGGATCAAATAGCAGCGCCGAATCCGGATTGGTCGGGGGATACGCCGGACTCCGCCACCAGCCTCGCGCCCTACCGGCTGTACAACATCGGCAGCCATCGGCCCGTCGAACTGCTGCGGTACATCGAGGTGCTGGAGGACTGTCTGGGGCGCAAGGCGACCCGCAATCTGTTGCCGATGCAGTTGGGGGACGTCCCCGACACGTATGCCGACGTCGAGGCGCTGGTCGCGGATGTCGGTTACCAGCCGGCTACGCCCATCGAGGAAGGAATCGCCCGGTTCGTGGCCTGGTATCGCGAGTATTATCGGGTTTAAGATTCCACCGCCATCCCCGCTTCCAACCGCTTCCACACACACGGCCCGCCGCTGCTCCGGTCCAGCAGATCCAGATAAGCCGCATGAGCGGCGCGTTCCTCGGCGTCGGCGCGGAGCACCGGCAACGGCGGCCGGTTGCGGAGCGCCGCCGTCCGCTGGTCCGTTTCCAGTCGCCGCGCCGCCGCGCGGGCGGCCTCCGCCACGAACAGCGAATCCTGCTGGCGGGTCATCGTCAGATACACTTCGGCCAGGATTTCCGCGTCCAACAACGCGCCGTGCAGAGTCCGCTGGGTGTTGTCGATGTTGTAGCGCTTGCACAGCGCGTCCAGGTTGTTGCGCTGGCCGGGGTGGCGCTGCCGGGCCATGATCAGGGTATCCTCGACCTGGCAGATCTGCTCCAGCAGGGTCTGGCC
>JAWOHQ010000189.1:0-3701 GCA_046485105.1 Candidatus Competibacteraceae bacterium
TCGACGATCAGGATGCTCTGGGTATCCTCGGGGCTCATGTCAAAAGTCCTGGCTGAATGGGAATCACGGGATTGCGCTTCTGCTCCGGCATGAAATGCAGGGTGACGCGGGTACCGGCGGTGGGCGGCTGCTCGACGACCAGGGTGCCGCCGAGGTGCTTGGCCCGTTCCTCCATGATGGTCATGCCGTAATGATGCACGCCCGCCATTTTACGAATGCCGGTTCCATCGTCCTCGATGACGGCGGTCACCGAGCCATCGCCGCCGCAGTTTACCCTCACCTCGGCGCGCTTGGCATGGGCATGGTTGAGCACGTTGGACAAAGCCTCGCGGACGATCTGCAGGGTATGGATCTCCTCGTTGGCGGAAAGCGGGCAACCGGCCAGATGCACCTCAAGCTCGATCAGGATATCGCCGCGGCTGGAAAATTCGCTGACAGTGGTCTGCAACACCGTTGCCAGGCCCTCGCCCTCGATGCGCAGGCGGAAGGTGGTCAGCAATTCGCGCAGCTGGCGGTAGGCGCTGTTCAGGCCCTCCCGCAGTTCCTCCAGCACCACCTTCGCTTCATCGCCGCGCTGCGGGTTGTCCACCAGCGGCTTGAGGCGGCTGACCTGGATTTTCATGTAGGCCAGCGACTGTGCCAGCGAATCGTGCAGTTCACGCGCCAGGGCCGCGCGCTCCTCCAGCAGCGACAGGCGCCGGCTTTGCTCGGTGCGGCGCGCGGTGCCAATGGCGATGCCGATATGCCGCGACAGCGCTTCCAGAAGCTGGCTTTGCCAGCTTTCCAGATCGCGCCCAGGCGGCATCTCCAGCTGCAATACGCCGTAATGGTGCTCGCTGTCGGAAAGCGGCAGAGTCAGCAAACGTGCACCGTTTTTCAAGGCATGCACCGATAGGGTCCGGTTGGCCATGCACTCCTCGCAGCGGGCAAGACCGCAGATGTCCATGTCGCCGCGTGCGGGGTCGAGCGTCGTGGCGATGACACGCGCGCGATCGCCGGCGTTTTCCACCAGACAGGCCAGGCCGTGCCCCACGCCAAGGACGTTTTCCAGATCCTTGAGCAGGATGGCGTAGGTGTCGTGCGCCACCGGGCCGCTGTAGAGCCGGGCGATGGAGTGATAAAGCAACTCGAGCGAACGGTTGGCGATGGTCAGCTCGGCGGTTTTTTCCTCCACCCGCGCTTCCAGGTTCTGATACAGCTTGGAGAGATCTTGCGCCATGTGGTTGAAGGCCTGTCCGAGCCGCCCGATTTCATCCTCTCCGGTCAGGTCGGTGCGCACCGCCAGATTGCCCCGGCCTATCTGGTCGGCCAGTCCCAGCAAGCCGCGCAGGGGGTGGACCAGGATGTTGTTGACCAGATATATGGAAAAAATCACCACCAGAATGGTGGCGATGACCGCGGCGCCGAGGATGACGCGCATCGCCATGATTTTCGCTTCGGCATCCTCCTCGATCTGTTTGACCAGTTCGTTGATCTGGTCGACGAATCCAGGGATCTGATCCAGCACGACGGAATTTTCTGCCGCAGTGGGAGATGCGGCAGGCATGTAGGTCAGGTTGGGCTTGATGTCTGTGCGCCAACTGTCTCCAACCTGCCGATAAAGCTGCGAGATAGGGGCGGTTTCATCGTCCGGCAGGACCGACAGGATGGGAGCCGCCTTCAAGTCGCTTTCAAATTGGTGGATGGCCTGTTCCAGGCTTTCGCGGTATTCGGGTTTTTCATCCTCGAGCAGACGCTGGTGGATCGAGGCCATTCGCCAGCTTTGCATCCTCAGGCTGCCAGCCAGGTTGATCGCCTGGCCACTGCCCTGCGTGGTTTCAGCCACCATCCATGAAGTGGACATGCTGGCCACGGCCAGCACTGAGATAGCGGCGAACATGCCGCCCAGCCGCAGCAGCAGGGAGTTCTGAAACTTGTCAAACGGCAGAAGACCCACTCTATTTCTCCATGCAATCAGCTTCATTGCCACGCTGCAAGGGTAAACCACCCCAACCCGGATATTGCGGATAAAAGGGTATACCTCTTCTTCGCTGGCGGCCTTTAGACTGGCCGACATCGAAAAATAAATACCAATCAAAACAAAACACTATCGAATACCCCCCTACCACCAAAGTGGTATCCAACCCTGTTTTCATGCCCGGATGGCACCTGGCAGCGAATTGTTCAGCGGTGTAAAAACATACCAAGGTCTTTTTATCTCCTGCCTGAGTGGAGTGAATCATGGCAACACAACAATACAAGGCATGGTCGGTCGTCACCATGAGCACACTGGCTTTCACGGTGTGCTTCATGATCTGGATGATGTTCGCCGTCATCGGCGTTCCCATCAAGGAACAACTCGGCCTCAACGAGACCCAGTTCGGAATTCTGGTCGCCACCCCGGTGCTGACCGGTTCACTGATCCGCGTCCCGCTGGGGATGTGGACGGACAAATTCGGCGGGCGCATCGTGTTCTTCATCCTGATGCTCACCACGGTCATCCCGATCTGGATGATCACCTACGCCACCGAGTTCTGGCATTTCCTGGCGATCGGCCTGTTCGTCGGCATGGCAGGCGGCTCCTTCACCGTCGGCATCGCCTACTGCGCCCGCTGGTTCCCCAAGAAGCGGCAGGGGCTGGCGATGGGCATTTTCGGCGCCGGCAACACCGGGGCCGCCGTCACCAAGTTGCTCGCCCCGATCATCGTCGTCGGCTACGGCTGGACCATGGTCCCCAGAGTGTATGCGGTGCTGATGCTGGTGACCGCCATCGTGTTCTGGTTCTTCACCTACAGCGAGCCGTCGCACAAGGTCGGCAAGTCCGTCACCATCCGCGAGCAGCTCGCCGCCTTCAAGGACCCCAAGGTGTGGCGCTACAGCCAGTACTACTCCATCGTCTTCGGCGGCTATGTCGCGCTGGCGCTGTGGATGACCAAATACTACGTCAGCGAATACGGCTTCGACCTCAAGACTGCGGCCTTGCTGGCTGCCGCCTTCAGTATCCCGGGCGGCTTATTGCGGGCGGTCGGCGGCCATTTCTCAGACAAGTTCGGCGCACACACCATCACCTGGTGGGTGTTGTGGGTGTCGCTGGTCTGCCTGTTTTTCCTCTCCTACCCGCAGAGCAACATCACCATCACCACCGTCGACGGCCCGCTGACCTTCCACTTCGGCCTTAACGCGACGATGTTCACCATCATCATGTTCACCCTGGGCATGGCGTTCGCCATCGGCAAAGCCTCGGTCTTCAAGTACATCTCGGACGACTACCCCGACAACATCGGCGTCATTTCCGGCGTGGTCGGCCTCGCCGGAGGCCTGGGCGGGTTCGTGATGCCGATCATGTTCGGCGCGCTGGTCGACCTGACCGGCATCCGTTCCTCCGCCTTCATGCTGATGTTCGGCGTGGTGTGGGTGTCACTGATGTGGATGTACTGGACGGAAGTGCGTCCGATGGATGCGGCCCGCGAGCGGCAGCGCGCCCTGAATGCAGACCCGATGGAATAACAAACGCACGAGCCCGTCGACCTTCGGTTCGTAGATCAATCTGAAAAAAGGGATACAAAATGCCTACCAACATCAAGGACTGGAACCCGGAAGACCCGAAGTTCTGGGAATCCACCGGAAAATCCATCGCCTACCGCAACCTCTGGATATCGGTCCCCAGCCTATTGAACGGCTTCGCCATCTGGCTGATGTGGGGAATCATCGCGGTGCAGATG
>JAWOHQ010000287.1:0-15736 GCA_046485105.1 Candidatus Competibacteraceae bacterium
TCGATTCCCTGCTCGCGAGCCGTGTCCAGCATGTTCATGACATCCCGGTAGTGCTTCAGCTCGTCCTGGTAGCGTTCCCGGTCCTCTTCGCTCATGGCGTACAGCTCGGCCATCGTGAAGGCCCGTTCGATGACATCGCCTTTGAAGATCGTCGGCATGACTTCCAACTCCCCGGCATGTTTCAGAAAATACAACCATTGGTCCAAATGAGTGTCCAGTTGATCCACGGTCTTGGTGAAGCACGGCAGTTCGATGAACACGAGGCCGAACTTGTCGTAGAACACCTCATTCGCCTCGTCCTTCAACGTCACCCGCCGGAGGACGGTCTTGCTCAGGACCGCGTTCAGAATGGCAATGACATACACCGGTCGCAGCCGGTAGTTCCATTCCGTCCCCGCCTGACCCTGCCGCCGCACCAAGTGGCTGGCGTAGAACAGCGTCCGATCCTTGAAGTAGGTTTGCCCGGCCCGCTGCACCTCCACCAAAATCGCCCGCTTCAACTGATCCACGCACAGCAAATCGTACACCATACGCCGTTGGGCCGGCGCGTCCGGCAGTTGTTCCAGGTTCCGCACCCGCACCCGCGCCACCGGCTCCGGCAGCGCCAGCACGTCGTTCAGCAGGCTGACCAACAACGGCTGGCCGGGCGGCTCGGAGAAAATCTTCTTGAAACCGAAGTCGGTGAGCGGGTCCACATAGCGCATGATGCAATATCCCCCGGCGTACTACTGGGCTGACGCAGGAATTTTGATAGGTTCGGATGCGTAGGGCGGATCAGCGTAGCGCATCCGCCATCTCAGGCCACTGGTGGATGCGGTGCAAGCGCCTTATCCACCCTGCGCCCGATCAAGACCTGTCAGAATTTATGCCTCCTGTATATTTTCCAGTGATAGAGCGAGGTGGTCGCTTCCCGTAGTAGGCTCGGATGAGGTCAACACCACAGGTTGTGGTTACCGGACGAGGGGGTCACTGGAAAATTTACAGGAGGGAATTTCATCCGCAGCAACCGTTTGCTTTCCCGAGCGATTTCTCCGCCATGGATACGATCCGCCCCAAATCCATCCCGACCCAGTTCGAAAGGTGTTTGCGCTGGGGCGTCTGGCGCGAGCAGGCGATGCAAAGCCTCTTGGATGACCTCATCCGGGGAAAGATGATGCGCCGCGCAATAAGTGGTGAGTTTTTGCGCCAACGCAAGGGGCAAATGGACGGAAAGGCTTCGACGTCGCGGACCAAATCGGCCGGGCGTTGTCGTAAGTCGCTGAGCGTGAAAATGTCCAGAGATTCCATGGCCGCCGTCGTCGTGGTCGGATTGGGTTTAATTCTCAGGGTAGCACACGAATCGTGGTGGCAAACCCCCCATTCCACATTCTGCTGTTGATCGGTGGTGATAAAGCAAGCCAAACCCGTGATATCAAACGGGCCAAACAGTACTGGCAAGAACATCGAGGACCCTGAGATGGCAAGCGTTCCCGTTTCCCTGAAGAGGGCATGTGATCGGCAGGTTCAAGCGGATATGGGGTGCAACTCCTCGCGCAGCACCCGGCGCAGTTCGCCCAGAGTCACCGGGGCGCTCTCCGGCCGGATGCTGTGCCGGAGCGCCGCGCTCATTAAGGTCTGATAGTCCTTGCCTTCGGCGCGCGCACGAGCGCGGAACGCCACCAGTACTTCCGCATCCACATAGAGGGTGATGCCGACCTTGCCCGCATTTTCCTGGGCCTGAAGCTTTGCCAGTTCCCGCACGTCCTGGGCGGGTGCCGCGCCGCTAAAATCATATTCTTCACGCATAGGAAGTCGTCAAGCGTGTAGGCCATCTCGGGAATCTCCAGGCGGTAGTGGAGGTATAGTTGGGGTCAGGAATTCGCCTGCGGCGCCGGTGCGCGGGTGATAGTGTTGGAGGCCGTGGCGGATGCGCTTCATCAATTCCCAGGGGGCGTTGCGCGGGTGGGAATCGATGGCGTCGAGCACCAGCCGGCGGATCGTTTCTGGATCCAACTCCAGAATGTCTTCGGGCTCCAGCCCGCGCAGATGGTCTTCGGTGGAAGAAGTGAGGTCCAACATCAGTTGGCGGATGTCGGGGTCCAAGAGCAATTGGCGAGTGTCGCGGCGGAAGTCGTCAATCGTGTAGGCCATCTCGGGCAACTCCGGTTGGTAGTGGGTGTACAGTTGGGTCAGGAGTTCGCCGGCGTCGACGGTACGCGGGTGGTAGTGTTGGAGCCCGTGGCGGATGCGCTCCATCCGGACGCTGAACAGCTCACCATTCGCTAATCAAAAAACGACTATTGTGAATTTTGCAATTTGGCAATATCTGCATTAGCAACGTCTTGGCGCGTTTGCGGATGCTCAGGATGAGGGGCTTCGTATTTCGGGCGCTTACGGCCTCGTTTATGCCCAGAAAAACAACTTTCGATCCTTTTTCCCGCAGCCCAAAGCCCAGATAAAACGACTGGCGCGATCCATCAGCACCATCTAATCAAGAAACTGAACTGAACCAGCGCCGTTTAGGTCAAGGAATCAAGACCGCGTTTCTCTACGATACTTAGAAGACGAAGGGCCGTGCCTCCGGGTCTCCTGACGCCGCGCTCCCAATCGGAAACCAGATTCCGGGTCACGTTCAGATAGGCGGCAAAAATGGGCTGGGAAACATGTTCCCGCTCCCGCAAGGCGCGAATTTCCTCCGGCTCCATTTCGGGAAGGTCTGCCAAACAGGCCGCATCGAAATCCCGCATGGTTTTCTTGTTGATGGCTTCAATCTGATGCAACGCATCCATGGTCTCATGGATGGCGGCAAAAGCTTCCGACTTGTACTGTTTTCTTTTTCTCATGGCTTAACCTCCGCTAACGCTCCATTCTCGATCAACCTCTGGATTTGCTCGTCCGACAAGGCCAGTAATTCCTCGGCGGCTCTTTTGAAAGCGTCGGTTTCTCCTTGATCAATATTGCCCAATTCACTTTTGGCATAGCCGTAAACGAAAAAGGCCCGGTCGCCCTTCTTGAACACAATGATGGCTCGGTATCCACCAGATTTTCCCTGTCCCGGCCTGGCAATTCGCTGTTTGATGACATTCCCGCCAAGATCCGCATCGATAATGCCCTTTTCCGCATTGGCGACAGCATCCCTCAAGGTTTTGTCAGAAATCCTTTCTCTGCGGGCAAACCGCCGAAACCAGGCATTCTTAAAAATCCGCGCGCTCCCATCGCTTACTGACATACACAAGAAATATCACACAATGTGTTATATTTCAAGAAAAAAGCAACACAAGGCATGATCGCCTCTACCCCCGCAGATACTGATATAGGGTCTCCCTGCTGATCCCGAAGGCGCGGGCGAGTTTGGCCTTAGGCCCACCCGCCTCGGCTCGCGCCTTGTCCTGATCCACCCGCAGCCGCACGACCGGCTGGCTGCGGCGCGCAGTTCCGCCTCGACCAGCACCTCATCGAGCTACGCAAATATCGCGACGCCAGCGGTCGGATATCATTCGACGAATGGCTCGCCGGATTGCGGGGCGAACCGGGGAAACCCCGCATTCTGGTGACACTGAATCGCATGGCCTTGGGATTGCCGGGCGACTGGCGCTCGGTTGGGGAAGGCGTTTTCGAACAACGCATCGCTTACGGTCCAGGCTATCGACTGTACTACGCTCGTGAAGGCCCGCAGGTGATTCTGCTGTTGATCGGTGGTGATAAAGCAAGCCAAGCTCGCGATATCAAACGGGCCAAACAGTACGGGCAAGAACCTTGAGGACCCTGAGATGGCAAGCGTTCCCTATTCCACCGCCGACTACCTGCAATCGGATGCAGCGATTCGCGCCTATCTGGCCGCGGCCCTCGACGAGGGTGATCCCGCCGTGCTGGCGCTGGCGTTGCGCGAGGTCGCCAAGGCGCGCGGCGGCTTGGCCAAAGTCGCCCAGGAAACCGGATTGTCCCGAGAAAGCCTCTATCGGGCGCTGTCCCCCAAGGGCAACCCGACAGTCAAAACCTTAACCGCCGTCCTGCGCAGCGTGGGTTTGAAGCTGGAAGTGCGACCCGTTGAATAAAACCGCATCGTTCCCGGATGCGCGCCCGCAGGGCCAACCGCTAAAAACAAACCCCCACCCCAGCCCTCCCCCGCACATTACCGACTCGACCCTCCAGACCTCTGGAATTTTGACAAGCGGGCCGCCCAAAAATGTCATTAATGCCTTTTTTTTGATCCACATCGTGCCAATTCAACCCTCTATTGGGACGTTCTGCCAAACAAGCGGCCTGGTTCGGCGTGATGCACGGCTCGTGGCCAGCACTTCCTGTTTTATCGCAAGCAATTGTTTTCGTGCATCTTGAGATCCGGGGGATCGCCAACTCCAGGGGTGGGACCGTCGGTTTGCAACCGCGTCGCTCTGTTGGCTCGGGTTTTGCATTTTTCGTGAACGGCTCTAATTCGTCAAAGTCCGTTCAGGAGGATAACCCATGCAGTCGCAGTCTCTTCGCCGCTGGCAATTCGCGCTGGCGCTGGCGTTGGTTAGCCCGGCCGCGCTGGCTGCCAGCGATGTCTCGCGCGTTGCGGTCGATACCATCTGGCTGGCTACCTGTGCGGCTCTGGTTTTTCTTATGCAGGCTGGCTTCGCCCTGCTTGAGGGCGGCATGGCGCGCAGCAAGAACGCGGTCAACGTGCTGATGAAAAACTACCTGGATGTCTGCGTGGGTGGCCTCATCTTCTGGCTGGTTGGCTTCGGACTCATGTTCGGCGTTAACCCCACCGGCTGGATTGGCACGAGCCTCTTCGCGCCGAACACTGGCCCGGACTGGGACTGGACCTTTCTGTTCTTCCAGATGATGTTCGCGGCGACCGCGACCACGATCGCCTCCGGCGCCATGGCCGAGCGCATTCATTTCAACGCCTATCTCGTTGGCGCCTGCGTGATCTCCGGCCTGATTTATCCGGTGTTCGGCAGTTGGGCCTGGGGTAGCCACGGTGGGGGAGAGGGTTGGCTCAAGGCCATGGGCTTCATCGATTTCGCCGGGTCGACGGTCGTGCATTCCATCGGTGGCTGGTGCGCGCTGGCGGGCATTATCGTGCTGGGGCCACGGCTGGGCCGCTTTGGTCCGAATGGCGAGTCGCGTCCCATTCCCGGCCACAACCTGAGCCTGGTCGTGTTGGGCGGTTTTATCCTGTGGTTTGGCTGGGTGGGTTTCAACGGTGGTTCCACTCTCGCGGCCGAGGTCGGCATCGGCAAGATTCTGGTCAATACCCACCTCGGAGCCTGCGCGGGCGCCGTCGGATCCGCCCTGTTCAGCGTGATGCTCGGCCGGCCCGTGTTGCTGACCGCCACGGTCAATGCCAGCATCGGTGGACTGGTGTCGATTACCGCCGGTTGCGCCACGATGGAACCGAGCCATGCGGTGCTCACCGGCATCATCGCCGGCGCTATTACCTCGGTGATCCCGATCCTCATGGCGAAAATGCGCTGGGATGACGTGGTGGACGCCGTTTCCGTCCATGGATTCTGTGGGGTCTGGGGAACCCTGGCGGCCGGATTGTTCTACAGTGGCGACCTATTCAACCCGCATCGGCTGGCCGTGCAGGCCATCGGCATTCTCGCCGCCTTCATCTGGGGATTTGGCGTCGCGCTACTGAGCTATCTGTTGATCGCTCGTACGATCGGGCTTCGTTCCGATAACCTCCACGAACAGCGGGGACTGGATTTCACCGAACACGCGGAACTCGGCTACCCCGAATTCCAGCAGATGCAAACCTTCAATCCAGACGGCCTGCATCGCTGAAATCCGTATCGAATCAAGCGGAACCGCCGCTGACCGACCGAACTCTTTGCATGCTGTTGGAAGCAACTTATGGAATTCGAACAGAAAAAATTGGCTATCGAGCAGGGATTGACGCCCTTTCTCGGTGGCGAACCGCTGGCGAACGCCCTGCGGCTCTGGGAAGCGAAGTACTCCAGAGGACCCACTTTTGCCCTGACGGGCTTTATCAGCGAGCTGGGTGGCGGCGGCGCCCTGGCGGCGCCGTCCGCCAAAGTGTTGCAAAGCCTGTTTCGCGCTTTGAATAATCCGCCTGCCTCGTCGCCCGCTCACCGGGATCGGGCCGCCTCCACCACGGAAACCCAGGGCAGTCCCGGTGACGCCATCCATACCTGCACCCTGTTGGTGGACACGATGATCGACCGCCTGCCTCCGGACCAGGGCGAGGAGATTCGTCGGTATATGCTCGATCAC
This sequence comes from Candidatus Competibacteraceae bacterium, assembly GCA_046485105.1. Taxonomy (GTDB): domain Bacteria; phylum Pseudomonadota; class Gammaproteobacteria; order Competibacterales; family Competibacteraceae; genus REEE01. Next base: position 6,208 of record JAWOHQ010000287.1, read on the forward strand.
CTGGAACGCCTGCCACAACCCGCGCCCGTTCTGAACGCCATCCGCGCCTGGCTGGGCCAGCGGCGAACCATCGTCCCGCCCATTCCCGAAACAGCGCTCACTCGCCTCGTCAACCTGGCGTATGTCGGCCTTTGTGAATACGTGGGCCCCACCAAGGCCGACCGGGTGCTCCACGAGGCGGTCCTGATTGTCGAAACAGCCAACGCTGGTTCTGGCTTTCCTGTCCGGCGCCTGCTTTAGCGGGTCCATCCGCCGCGCGCGGGCCAACGGCAGCGAGATGATGCTCAGGCCGAGATGATGCTCAGGCCGTGCGGTTATCGTCCAGAAAATTTTGATCGAATGATCATCCCTCTTCCTGGTCTTTCTTAGCGACCATCAGGGTCGTCTGGTATGCGATCACTTGCTGGTCGCGCTGGTTATAGGCTTTATTTTTGTAGATAAACAAGAACCGCTCCGGGTTTTTGGTGGCGCGAAGATCGACCACTTCGGCCTCCGCTCTGAGGGTATCCCCAAACAGCACCGGAGCCGTGATCTTCATCTGGTCCACGCCGAGATAAGCATAAATTTCATAGCCGTCTTGGGCCAGAAGTTCGGCGATCGTGTCGGCATGGTGGACCAGACCGTCGGCGACGGCAAAGATGACCGGCCCCGCCAGGGAGCGTTCCTTGAACCAGGTTCCCTTGGCATACTCGGCGTTGCTGTGAACGGCCATATTGAACCAGGTGAGTTGATGGAGGATGGAGAAGTCCCCACTATCGAGCGTTCTGCATACCCGACCAGGAATTTTGGCGCCCGCGGTTACTTTACCCATAATAAGGATTACTCCTGATAAAAATCCAAATCTGTTGATTCTAGGATATTTAATGAGGTATATATCCCTATCTGGGGCATTGCCGTCAGGGATATTCGAGTCGAACGTGGTCAAATACCCACTTATACCCACCTTCTCAACCTCGAACACCTGTTTGCAAGGATTTTTGCCCCATGAACTTCTGTAGCCAGTGCGGCGGCCCCGTCACTTTGCGTATCCCCCCGGACGATCACCGCCCCCGGTATGTTTGCGACGCCTGCAACATCGTTCATTATCAAAATCCGAAAATCGTCGCTGGCTGCATCCCCGAATGGGGGGATCGGATTCTACTGTGTCGGCGGGCCATCGAACCACGCCATGGATTATGGACGCTGCCGGCGGGGTTCATGGAAAACGGCGAATCAGCGGTGGCGGCGGCGGCGCGCGAGACCTTGGAGGAAGCCAACGCCGTGGTCGAGCACCTGACCCTGTACGGTCTGTATTCGCTGCTCCACGTCAGCCAGGTCTATCTGATGTTTCGCGGTCGACTCAAGGATGGCGTCGCCAGCGCCGGCGCGGAAAGTCTGGAGGTGGAACTGTTTGCCGAGCATGAGATTCCCTGGGAGCAGATCGCTTTCACCGTGGTTCATGAAACCCTGCGCCAGTATTATACCGAGCGCCGGAACGGCGTGTTCACGCTCCACGTCGGGGATATCATTCGCGAGGCGGATCAGGGATTTCGAATCCATCGCTACCCTTGACCTGAATCGATGAAGATCGACATCCTGCCGCGGCCGGTTTTTATCGTTCACCGCCCGCGTGATGTATATTTCCCGCGTGATGTATATTTAAGGTGAAATCGGTTGCGGGTGGGTTACCCGCGAAAACTCATGAGGAAAACGCAGCATGAAACCCTATCTCATTATTGCCGAAGACCCCAGTTCCGACAAGCTGTTCAACGTCGCGCTCGTCCAAGCCGAGCACGAACCGCAGGCGGAAGCCAAAGCGCAGGAATTGTTTGCCCATTTACCGAGTCAGGATCTGTGCGTATACGATGTTCATGAGTTGAGCCGCGATTTTCCCGATGGCTGGACGCACCTGGACTGAACCAACCCGCCGCCCGCCGCTGGATTTGCGGGTTGCCCGCGTTGCCAAAGGTACTCCTTGCCGATCCTGGAGACGCTCCACGTGGAGATCCAACCCCCCGAAACCGACGACGCTTCAACCGTCGGCCTGTCTTATGTGTTAAAGGAAGAAGCGCAACTGACTCAGGTTTGGGGCACCCAGGACCGCACCGAGCACGAGCAGAACACGCGGGACTTCATCGCCCAGATCAGTGGCCTGAGTCAGAGCCTCGACCATCTGCGCTCCAGCGTCGACACCATCTGGGAGCGGTTCGTCACCCTGACGCTGGAGCGGATTCTGTCCGAGCAAGTCCGCGATTTTCTCGACGAGATCGATACGGAAATCCAGGGACTCAGCCAGCGGTCGGTGGAGGCGGATTGCGAAATTGACCGGTTGCGGGCGCACCTTCTTGAGGGCCGACGAGTCTTGGAGGATAAAATTGTCTTGCTGGAAGTATTGGCGCACCGTACCTCCACCCAAAACCATATCAATATGATGCTGGCCCGGGTGGAGGGCCTGGAAGCCTATTTGCTGGGCAAGAAAGATGTGGCCCAGGAAGCCTACGACCTGCACTACAAGCGCCACACCACTGCGTCCAGCGACCTGCTGTATCTGCGCATCCGCCTGCTGACGACCCGCATCGCCACCATTGCCGCCAACCGCAGCAAACAACTGGGCGATTTCAGCGCCGAACTCGCTGCCCTCCTGGTCGATGCCGAGCGGCTCAAGACCAATCTCGCCGCGCTCCTGATCCGGATCGACTGCATGAGCGAGCTGTCCCGCTACTGGCTGGCGTATCTCGACATCGCCAGCGAAAAATCATAGAACGCCCTTTTCCCGCTTGCGGGAAAAGGGCGTTGTACGGTCCCCGCCAGGAATTACAGCACCCGCGCGCTCAGGACTCCCTGCACGTCGGCGATCTGCGCCACCACCTCCGCCGACACGGGAGCGGCGGTGTCCACCAGGGTGCAGGCGATCTCGCCACGCGATTTGTTGAGCATGTCCAGGATGTTGATGCCCGCGCTGGAAATTGCCTTGGAAATCCGCTCGATCATGTGCGGGACGTTGGCGTTCACAATCGCCAGACGCGGTCCGCCGTTGCGCGGCATCGCCATCTCCGGGAAGTTGACCGAGTTGTGGACCGTGCCGCTCTCCAGATAGTCGCGCACCTGATCGGCCACCATGATCGCGCAGTTCTCCTCGGCTTCCTCGGTGGAAGCGCCCAGATGCGGCAGCATGATCACTCGTGGATGGTCCTTCAACCGGCTGGTGGGAAAGTCGCAGACGTAGGTTTTGAGTTTGCCGCCCTGTAGCGCCTCGTGCAGCGCCTCTTCGTCGACCACGCCCTCGCGCGAGAAATTCAGCAGGGTCAATCCCGGCTTGGCGTTCTTCAGCAGCTGCGCGTTGATCGACCGGCGGGTGTCGTCGTTCAGCGGTACGTGCAGGGTGACGAAATCGGCCTGCGCCACCATTTCGTTGAGGCTCAGCACCTGTTCGACCTGCGAGGACAACTGCCAGGCGTTGCTGACGGTGATGTGGGGGTCGTAACCGATCACGCGCATGCCCAGCGCGCGGGCGGCGTTGGCGACCTTGACGCCGATCGCGCCCAGACCGATCACGCCCAGGGTCCGGTTGGGCAATTCGATGCCGACGAACTGCTTTTTGCCGGACTCGACCTGTTTGGACAGTTCGGCGTCGGTTCCTTGCAACTTGCGGGTATAGTCCCAGGCGGGGCAAAGGTTGCGGGCCGCCAGCAGCATCCCGGCGACGACCAGTTCCTTGACCGCATTGGCGTTGGCGCCGGGGGTGTTGAACACGCAAATCCCCTTGGCGGTCATTTGCGCCACCGGGATATTGTTGACGCCGGCGCCGGCCCGGCCCACCGCTTTGAGGCTGGCGGGAACCGGCCAGTCGTGCATGCTGTAGGAGCGCAGCAACACGGCGTCGGGGTTTTGAATTTCGGAAGCGATCTCGTAGCGGTCGCGGGGCAGGCGTTCCAGACCGGAAACGCTGATATTGTTGAGAGTCAGGATCTTATACATCGTCTTCAAATCGGGTTGAGTCATGATAACGCTCCACACCCCGCAGTGGAGAGAGTGGATCGGACTCCCTCACCCTTGGTGGGCGAGGGTCGGGGTGGGGGGTAAAAATCAGCCGCGCCGCTTCTGGAAATCGGCCATGAACGCCACCAGCGCCTTGACGCCGTCCAGCGGCATGGCGTTGTAAATGCTGGCGCGCATCCCGCCGACCGAGCGGTGGCCGGCCAGGGTCAACAGGCCGGCGCTCTTGGCTTCGGCCAGGAACGGCTTGTCCAGCGCCTCGTCGGGCAGGGTGAACGGCACGTTCATCCAGGAACGATAGGCGGGATCGACCGGGTTCTGGTAGAAGCCGGATTCGTCGATGGCTTTGTAGAGCAATTCGGCCTTGGCCTGATTTCGCGCGCCCATCGCCGGCAGCCCGCCCTGCGCCTTCAGCCATTGGAACACCAGCCCGGCGATGTACCAGGCATAGGTCGGCGGGGTGTTGTACATGGACCCTTCCTTGGCCATGGCCGCGTAGTCGAGCAGGGTCGGCGTACCGACGACGGTCTGACCCATGAGGTCTTCGCGGACGATGACGATGGTCAGCCCGGCGGGACCGATATTCTTCTGCGCGCCGGCGTAGATCACCCCGAATTGGGTGACATCCAGCGGGCGCGATAGCAGGGTGGAGGAAAAATCCGCCGCCAGCGGGATGCCGACCTCGGGAATCGCGTGCAGCTCGACGCCGTTGATGGTTTCATTCGGCGTGTAGTGCAAATAGGCGGCCTCGGGGTCGCATTGCCAGCTCTCACGCGCCGGCACGGTGGTGAAATTGACCGCCTCGGAACTGGCGACGACCTTGACCTGACAGAATTTTTTGGCCTCCGAAATCGCCTTCTTCGACCATTGCCCGGTGTTGAGATAATCCGCCCTGGTCTTGCCGCGCAGCAGATTCATCGGGACCATGGCGAACTGGGCGGAGGCGCCACCTTGCAGGAACAGCACCTTATAATTTGCTGGGACGTTCAGCAGTTCGCGCAGATCGGCTTCGGCCTGTTCGGCGATGGCGACGAATTCCTTGCCGCGATGGCTCATTTCCATCACCGACATGCCGGAACCGCGCCAGTCGAGCATCTCGGCCTTGGCTTGTTCCAGAACCGCTTCGGGCAGCACGGCGGGACCCGCGCTAAAGTTGTAGGGGCGTGACATCTTCAAATCCTTCATGGCCGTACTGAAATGCGGCGCATGGTAGCAGAAACCCAGAAATTGGGCATCCTGCGATAAGGACGCAAAGGGCTGTGGGACGAATCGAATCTTAAACCATGTTCAGCTCCAGCTTCGCGCGCATGGACATCAGTTCCTGGGTCCACGGGGGGTCCCACACCAGTTCGACGTTGACCGATTCCACCCCGGCGGTATGGCGGACGGCGTTTTCCACCCATTCTGGCATCGACCCGGCCACCGGACAGCCGGGCGCGGTCAGAGTCATCTGAATGTCCGCGTGGTTGCCCAGTGGGTCCACGTCGATGCCGTAGATCAACCCCAGTTCGTAGATGTTCACCGGGATTTCCGGATCGTAGACGGTCTTCAGCGCGTCAATAATTCTGGCTTCCATTTCGTCGGCGTCGGGCAAACCCGTAGTCGTCGCATTCATGCTATGCAGTCTCCTGAAACAGTGACAGTCAGCGTTATTCGGTCGCCACCGGTTCCTTATGCTCCTCCAGCGCGGCGCGCACCGCGTGCCAGGCCAGCGTCGCGCATTTGACCCGGCTGGGATAATCGCGCACCCCGGCCAGCACGCTGAGCTTGCCCAGGCCGCCGTGCGGACATTCGCAGTCGCTGGTCACGACGTTGTGAAACGCCTCAAACAAATGTTCGACTTCACCGATGGGCTTGCCTTTGAGCGCTTCGGTCATCAGCGACGCGGAGGCGCTGGAAATCGCGCAGCCCGCGCCTTGGAACGTGATGTCCTTGATGATCTGGTCCTCGATGTTCAGATAGACGTTGATCCGGTCGCCGCACAGCGGATTGACGCCCTCGGCCCGATGGGTCGGCTGCTCGATGATCCGGAAGTTCCGGGGCCGCTTGTTGTGGTCCAGGATCACTTCCTGATAGAGATCGCGTAAGTCATTCATGCAAACAACTCCTTCACTTTCCAAAGGGCCTTGACCAGGACATCGGCCTCGTCATGGGTGTTATAGACGGCGAACGAGGCCCGGGCGGTGGCCGGGACGCCGTAGCGTTGCATCACCGGTTGGGCGCAGTGATGACCGGCGCGGATCGCCACGCCCTCGCGGTCGAGGATGGTGCCGATATCGTGCGGATGGATGCCCTGCATGGTGAACGACGCCAGTGCCGCCTTGTCGCGCGCCGTACCGATCAGGCGCAGGCCGGGAATTTCACTGAGCCGGGCGGTGGTGTAGTCCAGCAGCGCGTGCTCGTGGGCGGCGACCGCGTCCAGGCCGATGGCGTTCAGCCAGTCCAGCGCCGCGCCCAGCCCGATCACATCGGCGATGCTGGGGGTGCCAGCTTCAAACTTGTTGGGCAGATCGGCGTAGGTGGTTTTTTCAAAGGTGACCAGGCTGATCATGTCACCGCCGCCCTGATACGGCGGCATCGCTTCCAGCAGCGCTTTTTTGCCATAGAGCACGCCTACCCCGGCTGGCCCATAGATCTTGTGGCTGGAGAAGGCGTAGAACTCGCAATCGAGTTCCCGCACGTCCACCGCCAGATGCGGGACCGACTGGGCGCCGTCCACCAGCACCGGGACCCCGCGGTCGTGGGCCATCTCGATCATCGCCTTGACCGGGTTGAGCGTGCCGAGGGCATTGGACAGATGGACGACCCCCACCAGTTTCACCCGCCCGCTGTCCAGCAAGCGCTCGTATTCTTCCAGAATCAGCTCGCCGGCGTCGGTGAACGGCACGACCTTGAGCGCCGCGCCGGTCCGCTCGCACAACATTTGCCAGGGCACGATGTTGGAATGATGCTCCATGCCGGTGATGACGATCTCGTCGCCGGCCTTCACCACGCTGCCGCCGAAGCTGCTGGCCACCAGGTTGATGCTCTCGGTGGTATTGCGGGTGAAAATGATCTCCTGGACGCTGGCCGCGTTCAGGAAGGCGCGCACCTTCTCCCGCGCCCCTTCATACGCGGTGGTGGAGCGTTCCGACAGCAGGTGAACGCCGCGATGGATGTTGCCGTAGTAACTGCTGTAACAGTCGCTGATGGCGTCGATCACCGCTTTCGGCCGCTGCACCGAAGCAGCGTTGTCCAGGTAGACCAGCGGCTTGCCGTGGACCCGCTGGCGCAGGATCGGAAACTCGGCGCGGATGCGGGCGAGGTCCAGGTCGACGCAGCGGTCGATCGGTACGGTGGATAGCGCGGGCAGGGCGCTCATGGCGTTCGTTCTCCCTCGGCGGGGTCAAGGGCCAGACGGGCGGCGAGCAGGTGAGCCAGGCGCTCGCGCAGTGGGGTCAGGCCAATCGGGGTGAGGCTGTCGTTGGCGAAGGCGTGGACCAGCAGCGCCCGGGCCTGCCCGGCGGGAATGCCTCGGGCGCGCAGGTAAAACCAGGCATCGGGATCGAGAAAGCCGGTGGTGGAGCCGTGGCCGCATTTCACGTCGTCGGCCAGAATTTCCAGCCGCGGGTTGGCGTTGGCCTGGGCCTGTTTCGACAGCAGCAGGTTGCGATTGCTCTGCCGGGCGTCGGTCTTCTGGGCGTGCGGCCGGACGTGGATCATGCCGTCGAACACGGTGCGGGCCTGGTCGTCCAGGACGCTCTTGAAGGATTGCTGGCTCGTGCCGTGCGGACGGGCGTGCTCGACCCGGACGTGAGCGTCACTGTACTGCTTATCGCGCACCAGGGTCAGACCGTTGAGAAGGCAGTTGGCGCCTTCCCCGTCCAGCAATGCGTCCAGATCGACGCGGGCCAGTTGGCCGCCGAAGGAGAGCAGATGCAGATTCGCCTGGCTGTCGCGATCCTGCTGGACCCGAATCCCGCCGAGGTGAAAGGCTTGTGGCGACTCTTCCTGAATCTGGTGGAAATCCAGCGCCGCGCCCGCGCCGAGTGTCAGTTCGGTCACCGGCGCGTTCAGGTAGCGGCCCGCACCGCGATATTCGACCACGACCGTCGCTCGCGCACCCTCCTCCAGCACCAACAGCAGGCGGGGATGCAGCGCCATATCGCCGCCGGTGGCGTGCAGGATGAGATGGATCGGAGTTTCCAGCGCGGTCCCGCGTGGCAGATGGACGAACACGCCATCGTCGAGGAACGCGGTGTTCAACGCGGCGAACGGCTGCTGTTCCAGTCCCGGCACTCGGTCCAGATGCGCCATGACCCGTTCGGGGTGCGCGGTCAACGCTTCGCGGAGACTGGCGATCGATGCCTGATCCGGCAACACGCACTCGTGGGACAAGCCTGGCATGAACCGGCCGTTGACGAACGCCAGACGGTGCACCGGCAAGTCTTCCAAGGTCGGCAGGATTCCCGCTTCGATCAGCGCCTCGGCGGGCGGTTGCAGCGTGAGGGCTTGCAAGGCGCTCAGATCGGTCAACCGCCAGGCTTCCTGCTGGCGGGTCGGCCAGCCCAGCGCCTCAAAACGGGCGAACGCCTCGCGCCGCAGGCGGGTGAGCGCCTCCGGTTCGCGGCGGTCCGCCATGAAGGTGGCGAAGCGCTGGCGGTAGGGATCGGCAAAGAGGGGAGCGACGGCGGTCATGGCATCACCTCTCAGGCCGCGCGGCGAGCCCGACCGGGCTCCTCGTTGTACAGCGCATAGCCCTGTTCTTCCAGTTCCACCGCCAGTTCCTTACCGCCGGACCGGACGATGCGCCCGTTGAACAACACATGCACATGGTCGGGCACGATGTAGTCCAACAAGCGCTGGTAGTGGGTGATGACCAGGAAGCCGCGCTCCGGACCACGTAGGGCGTTGACGCCATCGGCGACCACTTTCAAAGCATCGATATCCAGCCCGGAATCGGTCTCGTCCATCACCGCGAAGCGCGGTTGTAGCACCGCCATCTGGAACACTTCATTGCGCTTTTTCTCGCCGCCGGAGAAACCTTCGTTGACCGAACGCTTGAGCATGGATTCGTCCATCTTGACCAGTTTCATGCGCTCTTGGACCAAGTCCCAGAAGTCCATGGCATCCACCGGCGGCTCGCCGCGATACTTGCGCACGGCGTTGACGGCGGCCTTGAGGAAATACAGATTGGCGACGCCGGGGATTTCCACCGGATACTGGAAGGCCAGGAACAGGCCCTCGCAGGCCCGGGTTTCCGGGGTCATCTCCAGCAGGTTTTTACCCTCGAACAAGATGTCGCCGGCGGTGACCGTATAGCCCTCGCGGCCGGCGATCACGTTGGCCAGCGTGCTCTTGCCGGAGCCGTTCGGTCCCATGATGGCGTGGGTCTCACCAGGACGAATGGTGAGGTCGATGCCCTGGAGAATCTCCCGATCCTCGACGGTGACGTGCAAGTTGCGAATTTCCAACATGATGCGTGATTTCCTTTAGCCTTTGGCCGGTAGCCTTTAACCTCGATTTACCCAACGCTGCCTTCCAGCTTCAACTCGATCAGTTTCTGCGCTTCCAC
>JAWOHQ010000327.1:0-2533 GCA_046485105.1 Candidatus Competibacteraceae bacterium
CGCAGGTGCAGGTTGAACGTCTGGTCCAACACGCTGAACCAGGCACCGATGGCTTGGGGTTGATTGACCGGCCCGGTGTGGATCTGCACCACTCCGGGACTGCCGACGAACACCATGATGTCGAGTAACAGCTCGGAGGCGGATTCGAGTAATACCGCCGCCGCCGCGGTTTCCACCGGTCGCGCCAAATCCGGCCCCCCGAGACGCAAGCCCTGGGTGCGGCTCACGCCGAACGACTTCAGCAAATCGTGGAAATCGTGGGTATCGCGCAAGGCCCGCCAATGCGCGCGCAACCCGGCGACGTCGATTTCCTCATCGGGCCGGACCGGAGGCTCCAACGGCTTGGCCAGCAGGGTTTGTTGGGTTGACTGATCCGGGGATCGGTAGGCATCCACCAGTCGGTCGTAGGCGCGTCGATCGCTTTTTTCGGTCAGATAAATCTTATGCACCGCGACGCCGTCGCTGTCGAAGAATTGCAGGCTTTCGGTCGTGCCGGATTGCGGATCCCCGTTCACCGCGAACCCGTAATGCCAATGGTTGAAAAACAGCCGCAGATCGATGCTTTCGTCCAGCACCAGGCCCACATTCCCGATGATCCGGATATTGCGGTACTCGCCGATTTTTTCGTGTACGGCGTGATCGTTGCGGGTCAGCGCCATCACATGACCGAGGTTGGGCAACGCTTCGATCAGCGTGGTCCAGTCGCCGGCGAGCCGAGTCGCGGTGTGGCCGCAACCGCTGGCGACCAGTTGCGCTTCGCCCACGCCCAACAGCGCGGCGGCGTCACGGGCGCGCACGCCGGGCTCCTTCTCGCGCAGCCCCTGCCAGGCGTGACGCATGGAATCAGAGACTTCGGGAGTGGCGGATAAATGGATGTAACTCATGGAAAACTCCTCGGTTTTCAGTGCGGGACAAATTTATGGGGATTCGTACTCATGCGTTGCGGAGGCGACGAACCAGGCCAGACCGTTCCAATGCCGGGCCAGCCGCCGGTAGGCGCAGCGCTCTTCCCAGGAGCCACGGTAGTCAGGATGGGCGCAGAGCGCCTCGATATGCTGGGCCACGGCCATGGCCATGGCGGTCGAGCGAAGCTGCAAATACCCGCGAATGAGCTGCCCCAACCGGGTTTCGATTTCCCGGGGTGCGAGCGGGGGGGGGTGGTGTAGAGATCGAGCGTTCATGGTTTTTCAGGCTCCCGCAAGGGCTCAGAACGAATAGGAGAGCGCCGCTCTGATGTTGCGCCCCGGCGCTTTCAGCGCCGACAGGTGTGGCCGGTAATCGACGTCGGACAGGTTGTCGATACCGGCGTCGATCCGCAGTCCCTCGAAAGCTCCCTGCGGAACCCAACTCAGATTAAGGTCATGCACCGTGTAGCTCGGCGTCGCCTCGCCGCCGACCGGAATCCGGTTCTGGGCATCCACGACCTGGGTCCGCCAACCCACGGTCATCTGGGTCGCCGGGAAGCGCACCCCGGTTTGCAACAACCAGGCATCGGCGGGAATGGCGGACAGCGGTTCGCCGGTATTGGCGTTATCGCCTCGGGTCCGGGCGTAAGACACGCCCGCGTACCAACGCGGCGCGTCGTAGGTGAATTCCACCTCGAAACCGGTCAGTTCCGCGTCGCGCACGTTCTGATTGGTGGTCACGCCGCCCGGCCCCGGGTTGCCGGGCACGGGCCGGGGAGAGAAGGTGACGAGGCTGTCGATGAAATCGTCGACGTCGTTGCGAAACCCGGTGAGACGAAACCGACCCTGATCGCCGGAGACGAATAGATCGTCACGCCGGAACCGCGCGCTGATTTCCTTGTTGTGGGCTTTTTCCGGCTTGAGATCGGGATTGGGCACGAACAGGTTGGCGCAGCCCGGACCACAGGTGAAATGGGTGCCGGAGACGAACAGTTCGGTCAGATTGGGTGCCCGGAACGCCTCGTTGTAGGCGGCGTGCAGGGAAAACCAGGATGTGACCTGTAAGCCGATCCCCAGCTTTTTGGAGGGTTCGCTTTCCTTTTGACTGGCGATATTCCCGGTCGCCGATTGATTTTCGTAACGGTCCCAACGCAACCCCGGCGTGATCGTCCAGCGATCGCCGATGAAGATCTCGTCTTGGACATAGATGCCGACGACGGTCGTCTCCCCGTCGGGAAACGCGTCGCGCGTCGCGCCGTCGCGGCGCGCGCGCGCCTCGTCGCGGTAGTACTCGACGCCGTAGGTCAATACTTGGCTGAACTGACCGGCCTGGCCGAACGTCATGCTGTTGCGCGCGTCCAGGCCGGTGGTGGTGAAATCGGTTTCATCGCGACGCCCATCCACGAGGCGGGTTTCATCGCTGTCGGTGTTGTTGTGATAGAGCACCACCGTCGGCCGTAGGTAAGGGGCATCGGGATGATCGTATTGATAGCGCAGGGTCGCGTTGCGCTGGCGGGTCGTGCGGTCGACCAGACTGTCGGCGGACTCAACTTGAGGGCAGGCCAAGGCACAGTTTCCACAACGGTCACAATCATCCCCTACCAAAGTCTCTAATGCCAGGGATGTGC
>JAWOHQ010000340.1:0-2544 GCA_046485105.1 Candidatus Competibacteraceae bacterium
GACCGCTACCGGCTCATCGCGCCGGGATCAGCGAACGCCAGGCGCTCCGAGGATCGCCGCGAGAGCCTCGCGGCCGAATAAATCTTTCACCGTTATCATCATCGCCGATGACCACGAAAGGACAACCCCACCCGACCCACGTGATTCGGCAACTGGAGCGGGCAAGCTGTCGAGGGGCATGGGGCATGGCCTCACGGGCTGGTGACGCGCGACTCTGGCGTTCGGGCCGGCAACGCGACCCGAAAATAGCTGTCCCCGGCCGTCAACTCCGGCTCCGGGTTGCCGCTCTCCCGCATGGCGGCATAAATGGTGGCTATCCCTCGTCCGATGCGTTCCACATAGCGAAAATCGTACAGGTATTGCACCAACAGGGGATTGCGTTGATAGACCAGGCCCAGCTTGATGGTTTCCAGCCTACAATCCCGGCGAATTAGTGGTATGCCATTGACCCTTGCCCGAGGAGATTCCCCACATGTCCATCCCGCATCTCAACGAAACCACCCTCCGCCGCCAGGCCACCGCCCAATCCTTCGAGCGGGGCGAGGACTACTATCAGTGCGGGGCGGTGGGCCGTCTGCAACGGCGCGGCAACACTCTCCAGGCCGAGGTGGAAGGCAGCGAAGTCGAGCCCTACGTCGTTTGCCTGACCTTCGACGACTCGGGCGTGACCGACGCCGATTGCAGTTGCCCCTACGACTACGGCGGATGGTGCAAGCACATCGTCGCCACGGCGCTGGCCTGCCTGCGCGAGCCGGAATCGATCGAAGAGCGGCCGACTTTGAAATCTCTGCTGGAGCGGCTGGATCTCCCGCAAACCCGCGATTTGGTCCAGGAACTGATCGCCGAACAGCCCCGCCTGATGGAGATCGTGGACGATTACGTCCAGCAACTGGCGGAACCGGCCCCGTCTCCGCAGCCCGCAACCCCAACGCGGCGCACCCTGGTCGATCCGGCGTCCTATCGCCGCGCGGTGCAGCAGATTCTGCGCGGCGCGGTGCGCGACTGGGAATCCGGCCGGGACGACGATTCGATCCAAGATGACTTGCAAGCCCTGATCGACAAGGCCCAGGACTTTACCGAACACGGCGATCCTTCCAACGCTCTGGTGGCGCTGGAAGCGATCACCCGCGCCTGTGTGGACCATTGGAATGAAGTCGCCGAATACGGCACCGAAAGCAACGACGTGGTCGCGGCGCTGGATGAGGCGTGGACCGAGGCCATTTTGAGCACCGAGTGGACGTCGACCGAGAAGACTGCTCTCCAGAAACACCTGACCGACTGGCAGGACGAACTCGGCGGTTCGTTCGCCATGAGCCGGGAAGCCCTGCGCCAGGGCTGGGACGATCCACCGCTCCAGCGGGTGCTGCAAGGCCAGATCACCGAGTCGGGCGCCTGGGACCGGGAAGCCCCGGATTTCGCCGATGATCTGGCGTGAATCCGGCTGAACATTCTGGATCGCCAGCAACGGCATCAGGAGTATTTGCATCTGGCCGAGGCCGAGGGCCAAACCGAACAATACCTGACCATGCTGGCGCGACTGGGTCGGGTGGAAGACGCCATGGAGGCCGCCAAAACCCAGTTGGATTCTCTGGAAACCGCCTTCGCCCTGGCGCGGGCGCTGGGGGAGCAGGGGGCGCGGGCGGAGGCGCTGGCCATCGCCCAGACCGGCTTGAACCTGCCAAGGCCACCGCATCGCCAATACGAACTGGCGGTGTGGACCAGCGAGCTGGCCGAGGGCTTGGGCGATGGCCAAGCCGCCCTCGCGGCCCGCATCGCCGCCTTCAAGGCCCAGCCCGTGGTGGGAGACTATCAAAAAGCGTTGGCATTGGCGGGCGCCACGGCATCGGCGGTGCGGGCGGAACTGCTGCAAGTCCTTCGCCAGCATCAAGGCTGGGACAGCGCCTCCGCCAAGGTCGACATCTTTCTCCAGGAAGAACTGCTCGACGACGCCATCGCGGCGGTGAAGGACCTCGGCTACTATCAGGCGGACTTGGTGAAACAGGTGATGGCGGCGGTTCTCCACCAGCGCCCGGACTGGGTGATTGAAAATGCCGCGCATCGGGCCGAGGAGATTATGGATGCCGCCCGCTCCAATGCGTACCACCACGCCGTGGAATGGCTCCAGCAGGCTCGGGCCGCGTATCTGGCCTCGGGACAGCCGGCGGCGTGGCAGGCGTATCGGACCCGGCTGCTGGAGCGCCACGCCCGCAAGTACAAGCTGGTGGGGATGTTGAAGCAGCGGGATTTGGCCTGACCGCCGGAAGACGAACGCTCCAGACCAGGTCCCAATTGCTCGGCTGAAGGGCTAAACTAATGCTTCAACCGGGCTGGGTTGACGAGCGACTGGATGGCTGCGGCGCATAACGTTTATCCACTCGACCTATCGACCCATCCTGATCTTATTTGAGGTCGATTCAAGCACTAGCGGCCACACCCGATAACCTCCGAGGACCGACCGATGAAATCTGCTCTGCATCTTGCCTTGATCGCTGCCCTGGCGTTGGGCGCCAGTGCCTGCACCGTCGTCACCGACCCCAGCGGCGG
>JAWOHQ010000351.1:0-23614 GCA_046485105.1 Candidatus Competibacteraceae bacterium
TCGGCGACCAGATCGTCCAACACTTCCTTCAGGGTCAAGCGGTGTTCGGGGGGGCGAGGTCGCCCCGACCGGGCGGAAATGCGCTCGACGCCGCCCGGCCCAGGGCGGGTCCCTGGAGTTGTGAACCCCGGCTGGCTCACAGCGGTTCCAGTTTGGCGTAAGCAACCACCAACCACTTGGAGCCACCGCCCCTGGGAAAATCGATCCGCGCCCGCGCGTGATAGCCGGCGCCCTCGATTTCCAGCACCACGCCTTCGCCGAACTTGGGATGCCGCACCCGCTGTCGGGGTTGCAGACCGACGGGTGTGGCCGACGCACTGACCGCAGTCGTGGATGGGGACGGGGACGGGGACGGGGACGGGCTTTTGCCCCGGTGTTTTGCCCGGGCGCGCACGTCCCGGATCAGTTCGGCGGGAATCTCGCCGACGAACCGCGAAGGCGACGGGTAATTCTCGCGGCCGTACAAGGTGCGTTTCTCGGCATAACACAGGTACAACTGCTGGCGGGCGCGGGTGACGCCGACGTAAGCCAGCCGCCGCTCCTCTTCCAGTTGGCGCGCTTCCGCCACCGAACGGCTGTGTGGAAACAGTCCTTCCTCCAGCCCGACCAGGAACACCACCGGGAACTCCAGCCCCTTGGCCATGTGCAGGGTCATCAATTGCACGCAATCATCACCGGCGCTCCCCTGGCCCTGACCGGATTCCAGGACGGCATGGGCGAGAAAGGCGTTGAGCCAGTCCGGTTCGTCTGGATCGGCGCCGACCACGACCGGGTCGGTATTCGCGGCGAAATCGGCGCTGGCGTTGACCAGTTCCTCCAGGTTCTCCACCCGCATCTCGCCCTTATCGATCTTCGCCTGCTCGTACATCGCCAGCAGGCCGCTGTGGGCGATCATGTGTTGCACGCGGCCAGGCAACGGGTGGCCGTGACTGTCGCGGTCCAACGCCTCGATCAGGTTCAGGAAACTCCGTACCGCGTTGGCGGCTCGCCCGCTCAGCCCGCCGGCCATGAGTAGTTGCAGGGCGGCCCGCCACAGCGAATCGCCGTCGGCGCGGGCCGCTTCCCGCAGCAACTCCACCGTGCGTTCGCCGATGCCGCGCGGCGGCGTGTTCACCACCCGTTCGAACGAGGGATCGTCGTCGCGGTTGGCCATCAGGCGCAGATAAGCCAGGGCGTCCTTGATTTCGGCGCGCTCGAAGAAGCGCAAGCCCCCGTAAATCCGGTACGGGATGGCCATGCCGATCAGCGTTTCCTCGAACAGGCGCGACTGGGCGTTGGAACGGTACAGAATCGCTGCATCGCGGCGCTGCCCCCCCTGTTCAACCCATTGGCGGATGCGTTCGACCACGAACCGCGCCTCGTCCACTTCGTTGAAGGCGTTATAAGCCTGGATCGGTTCACCGTCGGCGTCGGCGGTCCACAGATTTTTGCCCAGTCGCGCGGCGTTGTGGGCGATGAGCGCGTTCGCCGCCTTGAGAATGTTGTGGGTGGAGCGGTAATTCTGTTCCAGGCGAATGGGTTGCGTGCCAGGGAAATCCTCGGCGAAGCGCTGGATATTCTCGACTTTGGAGC
Organism: Candidatus Competibacteraceae bacterium; assembly: GCA_046485105.1. Lineage (GTDB taxonomy): Bacteria > Pseudomonadota > Gammaproteobacteria > Competibacterales > Competibacteraceae > REEE01. The sequence continues at coordinate 1,573 of JAWOHQ010000351.1, forward strand.
CTCGCCACCCGTAGACGCACTGGTCATCGTCGCCGACGATGAACACGTCGCCCTGGCCGCCGCCCAACAGCCGTACCCAGTTATATTGAATGGTGTTGGTATCCTGGAACTCGTCCACCAACACATGCTGAAATCGTTCCCGGTAATGCGCTAGCAGGTCTGGATTGTCGCGCCAGAGTTCGTAGACGCGCAGCAGCAATTCGCCGAAATCCACCAATCCACCACGTTCGCACTCCTGCTGGTAAATGGTATAAATTTGCCGGTACTGGCGCTGGACCGGCTTGCCGTCATCGGCCAGATCGGCGGGACGCTGACCTTCATCCTTGCAACGATTGATGAAGCCGGCGGCCTGCGGCGGCGGCCATTTCTTCTCATCAAGATTGAGGCCGCGCAAGATCCGCTTCAGCAACCGGGTTTGATCGTCGCTGTCGAGGATCTGAAAGGCGCGAGGTAAACGCGCTTCCTGCCAGTGCTGGCGCAGCAACCGGTGGGCGATGCCGTGAAAGGTGCCGATCCACAGTCCGCTGATGGGGTGATCCAGCATGGCTTCGACCCGCCCGCGCATTTCGGCGGCGGCCTTATTGGTGAAAGTCACCGCCAGAATCGACCAGGGCGAGGCGTTTTCCACCGCCAGCAACCAGGCGATGCGCCGGGTCAGCACCCGGGTCTTGCCGCTGCCAGCGCCGGCCAATACCCGTATAGGTCCCAGCGACGCGGTTACCGCTTGGCGCTGGGGTTCGTTGAGATCATCGAGAATCCAGGAAACGTCCATGGCCGGCGATTCTAGCAAAACCGTCCAGCGGGATTGATTGGCAACGCCTGTTCCGCCGCCGCCACATCGGCCCGCAGATGCGCCGGGTTCAACGTACCGACCACCACGCTGCTCGCGCCCGGTTCGGCGTAGATCAGCCGCAGGGCCGCCACGACCGGATCGGCGTCATCGGCGTCCGCCATCCGGTCCAGATAACCGCCAAGCAGACCCTTTTTGATCAGTACCCCCTTGTCCGCCGCCCGCGCGGCGCGGATGACCGGCAACTCCTCACGCTGGCGCGGGTTGTAGGTCACCATCACCAGATCGCAGCATTCGACCGCGCGCCGACCGCCGTCGACCGTCTTGCTCGACATGCCCACCGCCCGCACCCACCCGGCCTGTTGCAGGTCCAGCAAGGTCGGCAGCACGTCCTCCCGCTCCAGAATCGCCAGATCGTCACCGCTGGAATGGATCAACACCGCATCCAGCGCTTCCACTCCCAACCGCCGCAGGCTGCGCTCCACGCTGGCGCGGGTGGCGGCGGCGGAGAAATCGAACCGCGAGACGCCATCGGGGAATTCCTCGCCGACCTTGGTCACGATCACCCAGTCCCGCCGGCATTGTCGCAACAGCCGGCCCAACCGCTCCTCGCTGACGCCGTAGGCCGGCGCGGTATCCAACAGATTGATGCCCAAGTCCCAAGCCAGTTCCAGCAAGGCCAACGCTTCCCGATCCGAGGGTAGAACAAACGGTCGGGGATATTTGACCCCCTGGTTGCGACCGAGCTTGACGGTCCCCAACCCCAGCGGACTGATGCGCAGACCAGTCGCGCCGAGCGGTCTCAACTCCACTCCAAATCCTCCCGGTCCCAGGGATAGGCGCCGATTTCCGGGCGCGGCCAGTCCATCAGCGGCCGCAAGTCCACCGGATGGGGCCGCACGTCCAGCGTCCGTAACACCTCCTCAATTTGTTCCGCCAACAGCGGCGCCAGCGCCAATTTGGTCGGCCAGGCGGCGATGACCCGTCCATCGCGAAACACCCCGGTGGTGGCTGGTCGCCCGCGACCGTGCTGGCGCGCCTCGGCCCGCTGGACGGTGAAGGTCGTAAATTCCACCGGATTCCAATCCACCCACGGCAACAGCGTCTGCAATTCCCGGCGCGCGGCTCGAATTTGCTCGCGACGGTCGCGTTTGACGCCCTCTTCCGCCAGGCCGCCGCCGAGATACCAGATCAACCGGCCACTGGCGTCGTAATGGCTGGTCACGGTCAAGCGGGGGACCTCGCTGGCGCCCACGCAGTGCGCGTACAGCGATCCGGGCAGGTTGACGCCGCGCGCCATCACCATGTGCAGCGGGCGCAATTGCAGGGTCGCCCACGGTAAGCCGGCATTGCCGGCCCCAGCGGTGAAGACGGTCACGGAAGGCCGGACCACCCATTGCGCGCGTTCGGGATGATGCACGGTCAAGTTACCATCCGCTTTCAGAACGACCGGCCCACGATTGCGCACGATGGCGTCCCGATAACGTTCGGCCAGTATGTTAAGCACCGAAGCGACCTCGAGAATCGGCTCGTCCAGCCGGTACACCGTCCCGCGAAAATCGGGATGGCGCAGGACGGGCGGATAATCGCTGGCGGCCATCCCCCCCTCAGCCACCTTCTCGACATGCCCGCGCATCAACTTGCTGGCGAAGAAGGCGACCAGCCGCGAGGTGGGAGCGCGGGTCGCCCAGAGATATTGCTGTTCGGCTAGCAGCGCCGCCCCGCGCAGGTCGATGTCGCCCTCGCCGTTCAGACAGCGCCGCCATAAATCGGGCATCCCGGCGACCGCTTCAGCGGTCGGGCCGGCGTAGCCGCGCAGGCCGTACTTGGCGCCGCCGTGAATGATGCCCTGGGCGCAGAGGGTTTGACCGGCGCCGAGTCGGTCGCTCTCGATCAGCAGCGCGCCGTAGCCGCGCTCGCGCAACCGCGCCAGCAGCCACAGGCCGGCGATGCCGCCGCCGATGATGGCGACGTCGATATCAAACATTGGATTCATAAGCTTCCAGATCGGTTGAGGATGCGGGTGAGGGTGCTAGTGGTCGAGCAGCCGTCGATGTAGTCCATGACCACGACCTGGCCGCCGGCTTCCCAGACCCGGTGATTGCCAGGAATGTGCGCTGGATCGTTATCGCCGCCCTTGACCAGATAATCCGGCAGAACCGCGCCGATCAGTCGCTCCGGGGTATCCTCGGCGAACGGCGTGACCCAATCCACCGCCGCCAGTCCGGCCAGCACCCGCATCCGCCGCGCCAGCGAGTTGACCGGTCGGCCGGGACCCTTGAGCCGGCGCACGGAATCGTCGCCGTTGACCGCCACAATCAGCCGGTTGCCGAGGCGTTTGGCCTGCTCCAGATAGGTCACATGGCCGGCGTGCAGGATGTCGAAGCAGCCGTTGGTCATGACGATGGTTTCGCCGTGGGCCTTGGCGTCGGCCACCGCTTGCAGGAGCAGCGTTTCCTCCAGCACTCCACGCGGCGGTTCGTCGTGTTCGTAGAGCGCACGCCGCAATTCAGAAACGGTGACGCTGGCGGCGCCCAGCTTGCCGACTACAATGCCGGCCGCCAGATTGGCCAGTTGCGTCGCCGCCGGCCATTCCAGACCGGCGGCGAGACCCGCGGCGAGCGTGGCGATGACGGTATCGCCGGCGCCGGTCACGTCGTAAACCTCGCGGGCGCGGGCCGGCAGATGCAGCGGCTCGGCGGCGTCCCGCAGCAGGGTCATACCCTGCTCGCCGCGGGTGATCAGCAATGCCTCCAGTTCCAGAGTCCGGCGCAGCGCCTGGCCCCGGTCCACCAGTTCCCGCTCGTCGCGGCAGGACCCGACGACGGCTTCAAACTCGGTCAGATTCGGAGTCAGCACGGTCGCCCCGCGATAGCGGTCGAAATCGCGACCCTTGGGATCGATCAGCACCGGCCGGCCGGCGGCGCGCGCGGCGGCGATGTACGGTTCAATGTCGCGCAGCGCGCCTTTTTGATAGTCGGAAAGTACGACCACGCCGGTTTCGGCCAAATGGGCGGCGAAGCGCTCGTACAGGAGGGCAGGTTCGAAATCGGGAAAACCATTCTCGAAATCCAGCCGCAGCAGTTGTTGGTTGCGGCTCAGCACCCGCAACTTGACGATGGTTGCCTGTCCGGGCAGGCGCAGCAGATCGCTGGCTGCGCCCAAGCGCCGCAGCTGGGTTTCCAGCAGCGTGGCGGCCTCGTCGGCGCCCGCCACGCCCAGCACCCGGACCTGGCCGCCCAGCGTGGCGATGTTGACCGCCACGTTGGCCGCGCCGCCGGGACGCTCTTCGACCCCCTCGATTTTCACCACCGGCACCGGCGCTTCGGGGGAGATGCGCGCACAGGGACCATACCAATAACGGTCCAGCATCACATCGCCGGCGATCAGCACCCGAGCCGGTTCAAAACGGGGAATCCGCAGTTTCATGAATCGATTTTGGCAAGTTTCGTGATAGCGACATGATAGCATCAGACTGCGGATTTCAAGCTCCAGGTCAAAGACCCATCGCCGGTCCCGTTCGACGCAACCCGTGCTCCGGGCATCGTAACCCCTGTTTTCTTCCGTGATATCGACCGATACCAATAACTTTTAACTTTTGGCGTCCACCTAGCCCCCGCATGAACAGCAAGGATCTTTATTTTCGGCTGCTGCGTTACGTCCGACCCTATCGTCGGATCTTCGCGCTGTCGGTCATCGCGACCATGATCGCCGCCGCCACCGAACCGCTGATACCGGCGCTGATCCAGCCGCTGCTGGACGGCAGCTTCGTCGAGAAGGACCCCTACTCCATCCGAATCATGCCGCTGTTGCTGGTGGCGGTATTCATCGTTCGCGGCGTGGCCGGTTTCATCGGCACGTTGGCGATGAACTGGATCGCCCATCGGGTCGTGACGGACCTGCGCAATGCCCTGTTCGCACGTTTGTTGACCCTCCCAACCCGCTATTTCGATGATCGCTCCGCCGGCAGTCTGCTGTCCCGGCTCACGTACGATGTCAGCCAGGTCATGACCGCAACCACCCAGGCCCTGGTGACCCTGGTCCGGGACGGGCTGGCGGTGATCGGCTTGCTGGCCTGGATGCTGTACCTCAACTGGCAACTGTCGCTGCTGGCCTTCCTGATCGCGCCCGGCATCGCCGTGATCATGCGCCTGGTCAGCCAGCGGTTGCGGCGGTTGAGCCGGGCGTTGCAGGAACTGATGGGCGATCTCACCCATGTGATCGACGAAGTCCTGCAGGGCCACAAGGTCATAAAGATCTTCGGTGGACAAGACTATGAGCGGCAACGTTTTCACCAGGTCAACAATCGGGTCCGTCAGTTCAACATGAAGCTGGTCGCCGTCTCCGAGGGCAGCGGACCGCTGATCCAGTTGCTGGCCATCATCGCCCTGGGCGCGATGATCTACCTGGCCTCGCTGCAATCGGCCGCCGACCAGATCACCGTGGGTGGGTTCGTGTCGCTTTTTGGGGCGATGGCCATGTTGCTATCGCCCATCAAGCGGCTGACCAAGGTCAACGAGCAACTGCAACGCGGACTGGCGGCGGCGGAGACCATCTTCGCGCTGCTCGACGAGTCCCCGGAACCGGATCAGGGCGCCCGCGCCATCGGCCGCGCTCGGGGTCAAGTCAGTTTCCAGAATATCAGTCATCGCTACCGGCACGACGGCGCCGAGGTGATTTGCCACTTCAGTCTGGACGTAAAACCGGGCGAGACCATCGCCCTGGTCGGTCCCTCGGGCAGCGGTAAAACCACGCTGATGAATCTACTGCCACGCTTTTACGACCCGGACGCCGGCGATATCCAGTTGGACGGCGTGTCGATCCGCGAACTGCGGTTGGCCGAGTTGCGCGCCAACCTCGCCTACGTCAGCCAGGATGTCGTGTTGTTCAACGACACCGTCGCCGCCAACATCGCTTATGGCGCGGGCTTCCGGGCCAGCGAGACCGAATTGCTGCAAGCCGCCGAACGTGCTCACGCGCTGGAATTTATCCGCGAGCTGCCCCAAGGCCTGCACACCCTGATCGGCGAAAACGGCGCCCGACTGTCGGGCGGCCAACGCCAGCGGCTGGCCATCGCCCGCGCCCTGCTCAAGAACGCGCCGATCCTGATTCTGGATGAAGCGACGTCGGCGCTGGATACCCAGTCCGAACGCAAGGTCCAACACGCATTGGAAACACTGCGTCAGGGCCGCACGGCGTTTATCGTCGCTCATCGGCTGTCCACCATCGAGAACGCCGACCGCATCGTGGTGCTCGACCAGGGTCGCATCGTCGAGACCGGTACACACGCCGAATTGCTGGCCCGGGGCGGGCTATACGCCAGTCTGTATCGGATGCAGGGTACTGATGAGCCAACAACAACGTTGCATTTTAAATAAAATTATTGTCGAATGAGCAACATCGTTACTTTCAGTGGTTTCATCATTGGCTATTATGACTCGCACAGCGCCGATCCCACGCCGCACGACCGACGCTTCCAGAAAGCTGAATCCGCTCCTGCACCAGGCTTTCCGACAAGGGGTAGACGCGGCCACCCGGGGCGAGGATCGCAATCCCTACGTCCCGAACAGCTATCTCCACCACGCCTGGATCGCGGGATGGGCAACGCTCGCCCGCGGTTGGGACAACGCCGACGATCTGCGCCGGTCCTGACCAGCCGCTCGGTGGGCCGGTAACCGCGCATGCCTGGTTCTCGCCACCTGCTGCTGGTCCTGGCGCTGAGTCTGCTCTGGATTTCCGGCCCGGCCCAGACTCTCAAGCCCACGCCGCCCTTCAGCGTCCTGGTCGCCCAGTGGACCCGGATCCTGGACGAAGCCGACCGGGTCGCGCAGACCCCCGGCGTCAGTCCCGACCAAATTGAGGAATATCGCCGATTGTTGGGCGGAGTCCGCACCGAAGCGCAAAACGCCCGCCAGACGGCCGAAGCCCGCGTCAAGGCCATCGAGCCACTGTTGAGCGCGCTTGGCAACCCCCCCGCCGACGATCAACCGCCGGAGCCCGAGGACATCGCCGCCCAACGACGGCAATACACGGACGATCTTAGCGATTACCGGGCGCGGATGGCGATGGCTGAGCTGGTGATCGCCCGCGCCAGCGCCGTGGAACGGACCCTGCACGCGCTCGGACGCCACCAGCTGCGGGAATTCCTGCGGGAACGCGGCCTCGCGCCGCTGGAGCCGGCGACGCTGAAAGACGGCCTGGAGGAATTGCCTCGCTATCTGCTGTCCGTCGTCCGGATTCCAGTGGACTGGTTTCGGGCGCTGCCGTCTTCCGACCGGGTTTTCGTACTGTGGTACAGCGGGGTCACCGTGACTCTCGGAGTCTTGATAGGCTGGGCGCTACGCCGCTTTCTGCTGCGGCGTTTCGGTTGTAACCCCGGACAATCCGATCCCAGCTACCGCCGCCGGCTGGGCGCGGCGATCGCCGAAGGAATCGCCAACGGCGTGATCCCGGCCTTCATTCTCGGCGCGCTGCTGTCCTGGGCCAGCCTGCCGGAAAATCTGCTGACCGAACCGGTCGCGCGCGTGTACGTCACCTTGGGCGCCGTACTGATCTTTTACGTGCTCTGCGTGGCGTTGACCCATGCCGTGCTGAACCCGGGACTGGCGCATTGGCGGCTGTTTCCGTTGCCCTCCCGCGCCGCCAGAGCGATCACTCGGCGGATTGCGCTGCTGGCGGGTCTAATGGCCCTGGACGGGTTTCTGTGGAATGCAACAACCGACGCGCGGCCCTCACCGGCGCTGCTGGCCGTCTACGGCCTGCTGCTTCATTCCGGCGAGGCGCTATTGTTGTTCGCACTGACGCGGGGTTGGCTGTGGCGGCAGGAGGGAGCGGGCGCCACCGAGGCTCCCTCGTCCGTGGCGCACCGGCTGTTCGCGGTCGCTCGCTGGCTGACCGCTGTCCTGACTTTACTGGTCGTCGTTGCCCTGCTGTGGGGTTATGGCAACTTCGGAAGCTATCTGATTCATGCCTTGCTGGTCACCAGCCTGGTGGCCGGAATGCTGTTTCTGCTGCACGGGCTGTTGCTCGAATTACTGGATTTGTTTCAAACCCAGGAAACCGCCGCCAGTCCACGTCAGGGACAGATCCTGCGGTTCTGGTTCAATTTTCTGTTGACTGGCGCGTTATGCATGGTCGGCATCATCCTGGTCGCCCCTGGCTGGAGAATCCCGCTGGCCGACCTCTGGATCTGGAGCCGCTGGTTGTTCGACGAGGTGACCATCGGCAACTTCACCCTGTCGCCACCCGAGATTGGCGCGGCGATTCTGGTGTTCACGGTGGCTCTTATTGTCAACCGAGTAGTACGGCGTTTGCTGCTTGAGAGTATCCTGCCGCAAACCCGGTTAAGTTCTGGCGCCCAGTACTCCATCGCCGCCGGCGCCAGCTATTTCGGGGTCTTCATTGCCATTATGCTGGGGATCGCCGCGCTCGGCATCCATTTGGAAAACATCGCGCTCGTGGCCGGCGCCCTGTCGGTCGGCATCGGCTTCGGGTTGCGGAATATCGTCAACAATCTGCTCTCGGGCATGATCCTGCTGGTCGAGCGGCCAGTGAAGGTCGGCGACTGGGTGATCGTCGGCGACAAGGAAGGGATCGTGCGCAATATCAACATGCGTTCCATCGAGCTGGAGAGTTTTCAGCGGGCGTCGGTCATCGTGCCCAACGCCGACATGATCGCCTATCCCGTCATCAACATGACCCATCGCCATACCGTGGGGCGAATCGAGATTACGGTGGGGGTGGCCTACGGTTCGAACACGGCCAAGGTTCGAGAGTTGTTGCTGAAATGCGCACGCCTGCATCTCAAGGTGCTGCACGAGCCGGCGCCGTTCGTGTTGTTCCGGGAGTTCGGTCCGAGCCGGATGGAATTCGAGCTGCGCTGTTTCACCGGGGACGTGATGGAACGGCTGACCATCGCCAGCGATCTGCGCCACGCCATCGATCAGCAGTTTCGGGAAGAGGGGATCGTGATACCCTTCCCGCAACAAGTGGTGCATTTTCAGAGAAAAGCGGAAAAGCCGAGGAATGAAGAGCAAAATTCAAGTCACGGCGCCATCGAACAATCACCGAAATCAGGTCATTTGCAATGAACAGAATGTTTTTACTGTTGGGGGCGGGCAGCCTGCTGTGGACTAGTCTGGCTGTGGCCGATAGTGATTGGGACCAGGCCAGGTCCGCTCACGAGCACGGCGATTACGCCGCCGAAGTTGCGGCCATTCGGCCATTAGCGGAACAGGGATCCGCCTACGCGCAGTTCAACCTGGGGGTTCTGTATGACAACGGCCAAGGGGTGCCACAGGACGACGCCCTGGCGATGCAATGGTACCAAAAAGCCGCAGAACAGGGGCTGTCGCAAGCGCAGGTTAACCTGGCCATCATGTACCGGGAAGGTCAAGGACTGCCGTCAGATCCCGTGCGGGCCTATTTCTGGTTCGCGCTGGCGGAATCCCAGGGCGACTGGCAGGCGCCCCGAGCTAAAAGCGCCATGGCCGAGCGGATGACCCCGGCCGAAGTCGAGGATGCCGAACGGCAGATCAAGGAGTGGTTGGCCACCCATACTTTCAATCTTCCTCCCCTTCCCGAGCCCGATCCCAGCACCCTTCAGGGGGATCGTTGAGGACGACCTCACCTTCGATGTCGTTAAAATCACGTCCAGTCGGCATGATCTTAAACGCCGCCGTCGATAACTCTATGTGAAGCTCGCATTGAAAAAGGGGCGCATTGTCCACATAGTGAGAGGTTAACCAGGAATCATTGCCCTAAATTTTCAGCTACGAGGTATGCGTCATGCCCATTTATGAATATCGCTGCAATGCCTGCGGCCACCAACTGGAAGCCATGCAGAAACTCAGCGACCCTGAACTGAGTGACTGCCCATCCTGCGACCAGCCAGAATTACGGAAGCTGATCTCGACGGTCGGCTTCCGGCTCAAGGGCAGCGGCTGGTATGAAACCGACTTCAAGAGCGGCGACCGAAAGAAGAACATCGCCAAGGACGACGGCCCTCCCGCCGACGCCAGCAAACCCAGCGCCGGCGCGGCGCCTGCGGCGGCGCCCGCGGCGGCGCCCGCGGCGGCGGCCGATTGATTGTGCGGCAAAACGTTTTCTGCGTCGGTTGCCCTTCCCCGGTTGCTGGTGTCAGTGAGCCCAACTTGCGAGGATCATCGATCAGCTTTCCCTCAAGGCAACCGTCGCCGAACGAACGTTGGCCCGAAGCCTGACTGCTACCTTGCGCCATGGCTTTAATCATCTATACTTAAAGTACATTTTGACAATTCCATGGCTTCCCTAACCCATCACTAATTCATTAACATTTTGAAAATAAATGTTTTTTTGTTTTTTCTTGAATCGGGGACTCAAAATTCTTTTAACATCTTGATTTTTATAATATAAAATAATAAAAAATGAAATAGTTGCTTAAGTAACAATTTAAAGACAAATTCGGTCTGTTATTCTCACTCCCACGGATAAACTGGGTTCGCCTCGAAACGGCTGAGGTATTCCATGAGCGATAAGAAAACCTTTATGGTCGCCATGCTCGGGATTCCCGATAACGAACGAAATGTTTTGAAGAACATCTTCAAGCTTTCCCTGTACCGTGCTTATGCTTATATGCTCGTTTCAAGCCACGAGCCGAGCCACCTTCTGATCGTGGACGCGGACGATCCCGCGGCCATGGCGCAGTGGCGCGCCTTGCATGGCGGCGCCGCTCAATCATCCTTGTCGAATCCGGGCGCTGCGCCTCCGCCGATTCCAGCGGTCATGGTCACCCGGGAAAAAGCGACAACGGAATTCCCTCCCTGCATCCATCGACCCTTTATCGCCACTCGCGTCCTCGGAATCCTGGATCAAATCGTAGCCCGAATCCCCGGCGCCGCCGCCCAGGAACGGATTATCGGCGAAGAACTTCCGGAAGCCGCTCCCGAACAGCCACACACTTCCGCATTGGTGGTGGACGACAGCAGCACCATCAGGACGCAGATCACTTTGGAGTTGAAGCTGTTAGGCATACAGGTCGACACCGCTGAATCCGGCGAACAGGCGTTCGAACTGCTAGCTCACAATAACTATGACATGATTTTTCTGGATGTCGTGTTGCCTGGTATCGATGGCTATCAGATTTGCAAGATCATTAAGAAAGACAAGGTCAAAAAAAAGACTCCTGTTATCATGTTAACCAGTAAGTCCTCGCCTTTCGACCGGATCAAAGGTGCTTTGGCGGGCTGCGATACCTATCTAACCAAACCGGTCAAACAGTCTTCTTTCCAAAAAACCGTCAAGAAATATCTCAAATCTTCATAGCCCCGTTGTTAAGTCGCTCAATTTGCCATGCATCTCCATGAATGACGATTGAGTATCACTGATTGAGGAGGAACTATTGATGGCCGTTCGAAAAGTGCTTGTGGTTGATGATTCTCCAACCGATCTGGCCAATATCAAGAACATCGTCAACGAAGCCGGTTGCATCGTGATTACCGCAACCAATGGCAAGGAGGCTGTCGAAAAGGCCAAGGCGGACCAACCCGATCTGATTTTCATGGACATCATCATGCCGGACATGGATGGGTACGCCGCATGTCGGTTGCTGCACAACGAAAACGAAACCAGGGAAATCCCCGTCGTCTTCGTCACCAGCAAAAACCAGAAGGCGGATCGCCTGTGGGCGCAAATGCAGGGCGGCAAGGCGTTCGTCACCAAACCTTACGCGGCGGATGCCATCATCGATCAGTTAAAGGCGTTTTTGTAATGATATTGGCCGGTTTGCATGCGCATGAACGATAAAACCATTGCAAATCCCCGGCGCTGGCTCGAACCCGGCGCGGCGCTCGACCGCTTCAAACCACCACCCGGTCTAGTCGCCGGAATCGCCCCCGCCGAACGCCGCAGGGAGCGCTATGGCTTTCGGATCGGTGAGTTGCACTTTCTGATCGGCCAAGACACGGATAGCGAGATCTTGGACCAGGCAACGGTTTATCCGCTCCCCAATACTCCATCCTGGTTGATGGGACTCATCAACCTGCGCGGTAATCTGGCGCCTGTGTTCGATATGCGGTCTTTGCTGGAGTCGGCGGAAAATACCGCTCCCCAGAAACGCTGGCTACTGATCCTGGACCGGGGCGATAAAGCGGCGGGCTTGTTCATCGATAGCCTACCGCAAGCCGCGGTAACCGGCCAAGCTCTTTCCCGGTTACCGCCATTACCGGAAGCCCTGCGGCCCCATGTGACTAAGGCCTACGTCCGGGACGACCTCGTTTGGCTTGAATTCAATCATCAAAGCCTCTTTCAAACGCTCGGTGGGCGTCCGGTGGGGAGCCCCTGATCAGTGACGAAAGCATCGCTCCATCGAACGGGCATCGCCTACCCATGCAGCAAATGTCGAGGCCGGAGTCCCACCGCCAGCACCGCCAGTAAATAAATCCCGCCCCCGCCGGCGATCAACCACGCCAGATGCCACAGCCGTTCCCGGGCGCTGGCGCTCGCCCACTGCTCCAGATCGCCCGCGCCGAACCACAGCACCAGTCCCATCGCCAGATTGGCGGCGAGTAATTGCGCCAGAAACCTTGGCCATCCGGCGCCCGGCTGGTAAATCTCCCGCCGCCGCAGGTTGACGAACAGCAATCCGGCGTTGAGAAAAGCGGCCAGCGAGGTGGCCAGCGCCAGCCCGACATGGGCCAGTGGCCAGACCAGGATCAACACCAGCGCGGTATTGGCGACCATCGCGATCACCCCGTACTTGACCGGGCTGCGGGTGTCCTGGCGCGCGTAAAACCCCGGCGCCAGCACCTTGATCAGCATGAACGCCACCAGCCCGAACGCGAACGCCATCAGACTGCGGCCGGCCATGGCCACGTCGTGGGCGGTGAACGCTCCATACTGAAACAAGGCGGACAGCAACGGACCGGCCAGCAGGATCAGCGCCACGCTCGCCGGAACGCCGATCAGCAGCGCCCAGCGCAGCGCCCAGTCCAGGGTCTGGGAAAAGCCGTCCGCCTCGGCATTGGCGTGCTGGCGGGAGAGCTTGGGCAGGATCACCGTGCCCAGCGCCACGCCGAAAATACCGAGCGGGAATTCCACCAGCCGGTCGGAGTAATACAGCCAACTGACGCTGCCGGAGATCAGGAACGACGCCACCACCGTGTCGATCAGCAGATTGACCTGCATGACCGACGAGCCGAAGATGGCCGGCACCATCAACTTCAAGATCTTTTGCACGCCCCGCGCCGCCCATCCCCAGCGCGGCCGCGGCAACAGCTTCACCCGCCATAGAAAGGGAATCTGGAACCCCAGTTGCAGGATACCGGCGATGAAGACCCCCCAAGCTAGCCCCACCACCGGCTGTTCCATCCGCGGCGCCAGCCACAACGCGGCGGCGATCATGGTCAGATTCAGCAGCACCGGGGTCACGGCGGGAATCGCGAACCGACCGCAACTGTTCAGTATCCCACCCGCGAAGGCGGTCAGCGAGATGAACAGCAGATAGGGGAAGGTGATCCGCAGCATCTCCACCGTCAGCGCATACTTCTCGGCGTCGGCGGTGAAACCCGGCGCGAACAGCAGGATCAGCACCGGCGCGGCCACGACGCCCACGGCGGCGATCAGCAGCAGGATGGCCCCCAGGGTGCCGGCGACCTGATCCACCAAGTCCTCAAGTTCTGTTCGGGAGCGTTGAGTCTGGTATTCCGCGAAAACCGGGACAAAAGCCAGCGCAAACGCACCCTCGGCGAACAGCCGGCGCAGAAAGTTCGGAATCCGGAACGCCACGAAAAACGCATCGGTGCCCGCCCCCGCTCCGAACATCTGCGCGTATACCATGTCGCGGATGAAGCCGGTGACGCGGGACAACGAGGTCATGCCACTGACGATACCAGTGGACTTGAGAAGGGCCTTGCTCATGAGGATGCGGTCCTGCGGCGCGAGAGGGGGAAGGGGCGGACGAACGTCGGGACGGGATAGTCGGTCGGCGGCGGCGACCGCAACCGGGGATTGACAGCGGGGCGGGAAACGTCAATATTACCGCGCTTATGATAAATACCGAATGTCGGTAATCTCTATATCCATTGTATTGGTAAGGAGTTTTTATTTTGGCCAACACCGCTCAAGCGAAAAAGCGCGCCCGTCAGGCGGAAAAACATCGCCAGCACAACGCCAGCATGCGTTCCATGCTGCGCACTTACATCAAACGGGTGATTAAAGCCATCCAAACCGGCGATCAGGCGAAAGCCGAATCCGAGTACCGGATCGCCGTGCCGATCATCGACCGGATGGCGCGCAAGGGCCTGATACACGCCAACAAGGCCGCCCGCCATAAGAGCCGTTTGACCCACCACATCCGCGACTTGCAAGCCTGATCGGGGGGCCACCATTGACATCCCTCTCCGCTGGGAGCGCGGGCGTATTTGGCGAACAGGGCGTCGTGACAAGCCGGGCGCGAGCAGCAAATCCAGGGCGCGCGGTGGGTCGACGGGATTGGGCCTGAAAGGGGCTTCCAAAGCTCGTCGGAGCGCGGGGTTCGCCCAGACCCGTGATGGGCGGGCGCGAACCCCGCGTTGCGTTGCGTTGCGGCGGCGGCCAGCCAGGATCAGACTTCGCCCCAGCCGAAGACCTCCACGGCGCGGAACAGATCGTTGTCGGTGACCATGCCCACCGGCTTGCCGGCCATTTCCACCACCACCCGGCGGACGTTGGCCTCGGCCATCCGTTGGGCGGCTTCGGCCAGCGACATCTCGCGCTTGACCGTCACCAACGGCCGGTTAGCGATTTCGCCGACCTGAACCCGCGCCGGCGAGCGGTTGACGCTGATGATCTTCTTCAGCACGTCGCGGTCGGTCATGATGCCCCACTGACCGCTGGCGTCGGGCTCGACCATCACCGCATTCACGCCGTTTTCGATCATCACATGCATGGCAACGTTGACCAGATCGTCGTTCCTGACCGTGACAATCGGGGCCATGATGCCGCCCACGGTGGTCGGCATACGGCCCGAGGCCAGCATCGCTTGCAGCGGATCGGCGACCCGTTGGGCTTCCAGGGCGCGGCGCTCGGCTTCTTGCGCCTGCCGCCGCCGTTCGGCTTCGGCGCGCAGGGTCGCTCCATGCGCCTTGATCTTGGCGATGATCAGATCGCCGAACTGGCTGGTGGGCACCTCGGTGGCGCCGTCCATCTGCCGGGCGAAGTCGTAGGTCACGGTCTTGTCGGCGATGACCTGGGTCAACGCGGTTTCAATCAGATCAGAGGCTTCCTTCCAACCCATGTACTGCAACATCATCACTCCGGACAGCATCAGCGAACCGGGATTCACCTTGTCCAGGTTGGCGTACTTGGGGGCAGTGCCATGGGTGGCCTCGAACACGGCGACGTGATCGGCCATGTTGGCGCCCGGGGCGATGCCGATGCCGCCGACTTCCGCCGCCACCGCGTCGGACAGGTAGTCACCGTTCAGATTCATGGTGGCCAGCACCGAGAACTCTTCCGGCCGTAGTTGCAGCAGTTGGAAGATGATGTCGGCGATACGATCCTTGATCACGACCTTACCGGGCGGTTGCTTGCCACCGTAGACGCTGTACAGCTCGTTTTCGGTAATCGTTTGCTCCGGAAATTCGTCGCGTGCCAGTTCGTAGCCCCAGTTCCGGAAGGCGCCTTCCGTGAACTTCATGATGTTGCCCTTATGCACCAGGGTGACGCTGTCGCGGCCGTGGTCGATGGCATACTGGATAGCCTTGCGCACCAGTCGCTTGGAGGCAAACGGGGAAATCGGCTTGACGCCGATGCCCGCGTCGTCGAAAAAGGTCGCGCCCATCTCCTCGCGCAGGAACTTGGCCAGCTTGAGGTTCTCGGGTGAGCCGGATTGGTATTCGATGCCGGCGTAGACGTCTTCGGTGTTCTCGCGGAAGATGATCACGTCCACCTTCTCGGGGTGGCGCATCGGCGAGGGCACGCCGGGGTAGTAGCGGACCGGACGGACGCAGGCGTACAGGTCCAGATCCTGGCGCAGCGCCACGTTCAGGGAGCGGAACCCGCCGCCGACCGGGGTGGTCAGGGGACCCTTGACGGCGACGACCAGTTCCTTGATGGCTTCCAGGGTTTCGTCGGGGAAGTAGTTGCCGTCGTAAATTTCCGCCGCCTTCTCGCCCAGAAAGATTTCGCACCAGTGGATCTTGCGTTGGCCGCCATAAGCTTCCTCGACCGCCGCGTCCCAGACCCGCAGCGAGGCCCGGGTGATATCCGGGCCGATGCCATCGCCTTCCACATACCCGACGATGGGTTGATCGGGAACGTGTAGATCGCCATCCTTGACCGTAATTTTTTCACCGCTGGTGGGAATGTGAATATGCTGGTAGGCCATGAGCCCTCCTTCTCCTTTTGAGTTCCACAGGGGGATTGATCATGCGGGCGCGCGGTGGCTGGGGCAGAGTCACCAGTAGCGCGGAAATCGGCGCATAAGCTACACGCAAACGCGCTAAGTGTCCATGCTGGCGCGGCCGGAACTCACTTGACAGAAACGGTATTGTCATGACTCTTAACGAATTACGCTACATCGTCGCCGTCGCGCGCGAGCGACACTTCGGCCGCGCCGCCGAATCCTGTCACATCAGCCAGCCGACCCTGAGCGTGGCGGTGCGCAAACTGGAGGAGGAACTGGGCGTCACCCTGTTCGAACGTAGTCCCAGCGAAGTGGCCGTCACCCCGGTCGGTCGACGCATCATCGACCAGGCGCAGCGGGTGCTGGAGGAAGCGGCGCTCGTCAAACAGTTGGCCAGCCAGGGCCAGGATGAGCTGGCCGGGATGCTGCGGCTGGGGATCATTTACACCATCGGTCCGTATCTGCTGCCGCACCTGATCCCCAGGTTGCACCGCCGCGCGCCCAACATGCCGTTGCAGATTGAGGAGAACTACACGGCGGTCCTCAGCGAGCGGCTGAGGGACGGCGAGCTGGACGTGCTGATCCTGTCGCTGCCCTTCGACGAGCCGGGGATACTGACGCGGGCGGTATACCAGGAGCCGTTTGTGGTGTTGATGCCGATCGGTCACCCGCTGGAACAGGAGACGGTCATCGACGCGCCGACCCTGGCCCGGCAAGAGTTGTTGCTATTGGGCCCCGGCCATTGCTTTCGCGATCAGGTGCTGCGGTTCTGCCCGGAATGCAACCAACTCAGCATTTCCTCGGATACCATGCAGAGGACCCTGGAAGGCAGTTCGCTGGAGACCATCCGTTTGATGGTGGCGACCGGCATCGGCGTGACGGTGTTGCCGTACACCTCGGTCAGCGGCTATGCCCATGCCAGCGATCTGCTCAGCGTCCGACCGTTCGCGGCGCCGGCGCCGGCCCGGACCGTGGCGCTGGCCTGGCGTAAAAGTTTTCCGCGCCAGCGGGTTATCGCCTTGCTGGGCGAGGCGATCCGTGCCTGTCCGCTGGGCGAGGCGGTGCGGTTGTTGGAGTGACCCGTTGCATCAGTCGAACTCATCGGGCGCATATGCCACCAGCGGCAACAAGCGTTCCAAGCGGGCGGGCAAGTCTTCGGGAGTAGTGGTTCGCAGGGTGATGTGACCGACCTTGCGACCGGAACGCGGGGCCTTGCCGTAGTCGTGATAATGCGCGCCGGGCGTCGCCAGCACCGCCGCCCGGTCCGGCAGCGTACCGATGGCGTTGAGCATGACGGCATGGCCGACCCTCGCGGTTGAGCCCAGCGGTAGACCGAGAATCGCCCGCAGGTGGTTTTCGAACTGGCTGGTTTCCGCGCCTTCAAGGGTCCAGTGTCCGGAATTGTGGACGCGCGGGGCCATTTCGTTGGCGATCAGGTGACCGTCCTTGACAAAGAACTCAATAGCCAGCAACCCGACATAATTCAGGCGCTCCAGCAGGCGGCGGGCATGATTCCAGCCTTCGCGCTCCAGTTCCGACGCCTGGCAAGGGGTCCGGGACAACCGCAGGATGCCGTCGCGGTGGTGATTCTCCACCAATGGATAAAACGCGATCTCGCCAGCGCGGCCGCGCGCCGCCAGCACCGACACTTCCCGCTCGAACGGCACGAAACTCTCCAGGATCAGCGGTGCGCCGCCCAGTTCCCGCCAAGCGGCTTCGCTGTCCTCGGGCGCGCGCAACACCCGCTGGCCCTTGCCGTCGTAACCCAGCCGCCGGGTTTTCAACACCGCTGGCAATTCCACCTGCACCACGGCGCCATCGAGTTCTTCCAGACTGTCGACCGTCGCGAAGGCGGGGGTCGGGATGCCCAGTTCCCAGAACAGGGTTTTTTCGTGCAACCGGTCCTGGGCGACCGCCAGCGCCTTGGCGGGCGGATAGAAAGCCACCCGCGGCCCCAGCGTCCGGGCCACCGCTGCCGGGACGTTTTCGAAGTCGAAGGTGATGACCTCGGCCCAGTCCGCCAGCCGGTTCAGACACGCCTCATCGTCGTAGTCGCCCTGGATCAGGGGCGCCACCTGCCCGGCGCAAGCGTCGGCGGCGGGATCGAGCACTTGAAATCGCAACCCCAGCGGATAGCCGGCCAGCGCCAGCATCCGCGCCAACTGTCCGCCGCCGACGATGCCGATGTTCATGGCTGAGCCGTCCTTGGATCAGGTTCGCTCAGCACGTGTTCGGTCTGTCGGGCGCGAAAAGCACGCACCGCTTCGCGAATGGCCGGGTATTTGTTGCCGAGCAGCGCGGCGGCCAGCAGCGCGGCGTTAATGGCCCCGGCCTTGCCGATGGCCAGGGTTCCGACCGGGACGCCACCCGGCATCTGGACGATGGATAACAGCGAATCCAGGCCGTTGAGCGCCTGGGACTGCACGGGTACCCCCAGCACCGGCAGCACGGTCTTGGCGGCGACCATGCCCGGCAGATGGGCGGCGCCGCCAGCGCCGGCGATGATCGTTTCCAGACCGCGCGCCTCGGCCTGGGCGGCGTAATCGAACAGCAAATCGGGCGTGCGGTGCGCCGACACCACCCGAACTTCATGGGGAACGCCGAGCGTCTCCAGGGTCCGCGCGGTGTGTTCGAGGGTGCTCCAGTCGGACGTGGAGCCCATGATGACTCCAACCAAGGGTGTTTGGGGGATGGCATTCATTGCGGAAGGATTGCTTGGCCTGGTGATCGGGAATGGCTTGCGGTGTTCCGAATTTTCCCACAAAGCTCGAGGTTGGCGTTAGCGCCGCAACGATTCGCCGGGTCGGATTTACCGCGCTGTGAAATAGAAATCGCCGTGCCAGACCCGCCTATAATCCCGATATTGCCGACAGCGGGAGGAAACATGCGAGTCTATCTGCTCTCGACGGCGGTGGCGCCGCTCGGTTCCGGTCTGGGCGGCGGCGTGGAACAGATGGTCGTCACCGCCGCCCGCCAACTCCACGACCTGGGTCATACCGCGCGGGTCATCGCGCCGAACGGCTCCAGAGCCGAACTCCCCGATCTACTCGTGCTACCAGGCCGGTTGGCCCCAACCGCCGTGTCCCATGACTATGATGCCCCAATGTCCATCGCCGCCGATGGCTTTCTGGCCGCCGCGCTGCATTGGCTGGCCGAACAAACGCAGCCCGGCGATGCGATCCTGAACTTTTCCTACGACTGGCTGCCCCTGTTTGCGAGCGATTTTTTCCCCGGCCCGCTGGGGACTCTGATCAGCATGAGTTCGCTGAACCGGTCGCTGGATGCGGAAATCCGCCGCATCGCCTCCAAGAATCCGGAACGGCTGGCCTTTCTGAGCGACGCTCAGACCGCCAGCTTCGGCTTGACGGGAACGTTTCGACGGATTCCTCCAGGGCTGGACCTGGCGCGCTATCGCCATAACGCCGCGCCCAGTCAGGATTGCTGCTGGCTCGGACGAATCGCCCCGGAAAAGGGACTGGAGGATGTCTTCATCTTTGCCGAGCGTACCGGCATCGCCGTCACCGTGTTCGGCGTCATGCAGGATCAAAGCTACTGGGATGAACTGGCGCAACGCTATCCCGACGTCCCGATCCGATACGGCGGTTTTCTCAGCATGCCGGCGTTGGCCGAGGCGGTCCGGGAATTCCGCGCCTTGTTGATGACGCCCAAATGGCTGGAAGCCTTCGGCATCGTCGGCATTGAGGCGCTGGCTTGCGGCACCCCGGTCATCGCCTACCAGCGCGGCGGCATCAGCGATTATGTTCGCGATGGGGAAACCGGCTGGCTGGTCGAGCCGGACGACCTCGACGGTCTGTGCGCGGCGGCGGAGCGCATCGACCGTATCGACCGGGCGAGCTGCCGGGCGCTGGTGGAAGACCGCTATACCCTGACGCACTACGGCGCGGCCCTGGTGGATTGGCTGGACAATCTGACGGTGGCCACGGGTTCCATGGGAGCGACGACATGACCGGACACGACACGCGGAGTTGGACGATTCACATCCGCAAGGACAATCTGAAATTTTCCGCGGCGCACATGACCGTGTTCCCCGATGGCGGCAAGGAAGCCCTGCACGGCCACAACTACCAGGTCGAGTTGGAGGTGGAACTGACCGAGCCGCCGGTGCTGTCGCGCATGCTCAGCTACGACGTGTTCAAGCAGGCGCTGCGGGCCGTTTGCAACGATTGGGACGAAAAGGTCTTGATCGCCAGCGACAATCCCTGGCTGGAGATGCTTTCCGGCGACGAGGGCGAGTATGCGTTCCGGCTGTGCGGCAAACGCTACGTGCTGCCGGCCGATGAAGTGGTGGCGCTGGCGGTCGACAATATTACCGCCGAGCATCTGGCCCGGTTGCTGTTCGAAGGATTCTGGGAAACCCTGTGCGGCGACCGCTCGATCGCCTGGCGGGAACGAATCGCCGCCGTGCGCCTGCGGATCGATGAATCCCGGGGGCAGGGAGCGACTTACGCGATTCGTTGGAGGGGCTGAGTGCGCCGCGCAGGACGAGAAGACGACTCCTTATCCCGAACCTTTAGGACCATCCCCATGAAATCATTAAAAAATCAAGTTGCGCTCATCACCGGCGGCGGTCGTGGCATCGGTGCGGCCACCGCCGAGGCGTTGGCTCGCAAGGGCGCTCACGTCATCGTCGCCAGCCGCACCGAAGCGGAACTGACCGCCACCGTCGCCCGGTTGCACGCCGCTGGTCTGAGCGCTTCGGCCCTGGTTCTGGATGTGGCCGATGATGCGACGGTGGAAGCCGCATTCGCCGCCATCGCCGCCGAGTTCGGGCGGTTGGATATCCTGGTCAACAACGCCGCCACGCTGTTGAGCGGTTCCTTTGCCGAAATGGCCCTGAGCGACTGGGACCGGGTGATGGCGGTCAACCTGCGCGGGGCGATGCTGTGCGCGCGGCAGGCGTTCCGGTTGATGCGGGAACAACCAAGCGGCGGGGCCATCGTCAACGTATCTTCGCTGGGTGGCGTACCGGGTACCGAGAAATTTCCCGGCTACGCCGCCTACACCGTCAGCAAGTTCGCGCTCACCGGCCTGACCGAAGCGCTGGCCGCCGAGGGCAAGGACTGCAACATCCGCGTCAATGGCGTGGCGCCGGGCGCGGTGGATACCGCCATGTTGCGCCAGGCCGCACCTCATTTGCGGACCCGCACCGGACCCGCCGATGTCGCCAAGGTGATCGCCTTCCTGGGCGATCCAACCGAGTCCGGTTGCATGACCGGCGCAACTCTGGTCATCAACAGCAATTGGTGAATCCCGACAAACCGGCCAATGATGGCCCGATTACTCCAGAGACGCCTAATTTGGACAGATGTGGACCAAAATAGTCAGCTACGGCTGAGTCACGAACCAATCCTCTTTCCTCGACAGTCCCAACCCGTTCATCCGTCTCTCTATATCTGGCTGAAAACCCCGAAACCCCGGGGGTTAGTCTGAGCTTTCGAATCCTAATATCATGCTTTATCTGGCTAATATCCTGAAATTTGCGCAACGCTACGCTTTTCCCAACCTGCATCGCAGGTTTCCGGTCAGATGCTATATCCAGGGCAAGATCAGCGCATCCGGTTTATATTGGCACCGAATATGCTTAAAAATCGGTGAACCAACCATGCACCCGGAACTCGTATCCACGTCTCATCGCCCGGGATCTCAATGATCGCTGTATCGCGTTTTTTAGGAAAGGGGAAGGCCTATACAAGGAACCGCCGCCGCATTCACATGTAGACATGTAGGGCATGTAGAAGGGTTCAGGGGTCAGGGTTCAGGGTTTTGACGGATTACGGATCACTGATTACGGATTACGGGCCTTCATGCTCTTCATGTCCTTCATGGTAAGGAAAAAAGTAATTCTCTGTGGCCTGAAGACTTTTCTCTGT
>JAWOHQ010000376.1:0-2603 GCA_046485105.1 Candidatus Competibacteraceae bacterium
GTTCGATTTCCGCGGCGGTTTCCGGATGGGAGGGCGGCGCCGCGACCGCGACATTTCCCGCCAGGCCAAGCACCAGGCCAAGCGCCAGGCCGACGATCCAGCCATGCAAGGCGCGAAGACCGCCCGGAAGCATTCCGCGACATACCGGGGCCTGGATCATTGCGAGTTTTTGCTCGAAGCTTTCGGGTTTCATGACGGTGGCGTTCCTGCGGTTTGTGTCGAAACACCTATTTAGACTTCAACTCAGAACTCCCGTTGCTGCGCCCGGATTTCAACGATCGATGAAGAAGCCGCAATCGCCTGCCCCAGCGTGTTCACATCCATATCTTCCAATAATTCCAGCATCCGCACGAACACCCCTGCGGTCACCAAAGCATCGCCCAACGCGGTATGTCGCGCCGAGACTTGCACCCCAAACCGCGCGGCGATGGCGTCCAAATTATGTTCTTGGGTGTGGTCGTGAAGGAAGACCGACAGCAACAGGGTGTCGAGCACCGAGTTGACGAAGACCACGCCGCTCTCCGCTTCCTTCAGCTTGAGAAATTTCAGGTCGAACGCGGCATTGTGGGCGACCAACACGGCGTCGCCGACGAATTGATGAAACTGCGGCAGCACCAGGTGGAACGGTGGCTTGCCCTTGACCATCTCGTCGGTAATGCCGTGGAATCGGGTGGATTCCTTGGGGATGGGGCGGCCGGGATTGACTTGACGGTCGAAGGTTTCGCCGGTGAGGATGCGGCCTTGGACGATGCGTACCCCGGCGATGGAAATAACCTCGTCGCCTTCCGAGGGTTTGAGGCCGGTGGTCTCGGTATCGAACACTACATAGTCGAGCGACTTGAGCGGTCGCGCGGCCAAGTCGCCGTCGGGCGGTGCTTGCTGGAGCAGGGCGAAATCATAAAACTCCGGGCGCGCCGGCAGATCGCTCACCGTGGGCAGGTCGCGTGCCGGCAGCATCGGCACCCGCACCCGAGCCAGGTCGTCGCTGCGTCGATCGCTCCACATCTCGCTCTTGTGATGATCGAGCACGTCGCGCACGGTCAGCCCCCCCGGCGCGCCGGGTAGAGGATCGTCGAGCCAGCCATCGAGCACCGAAGCCGGCAGCGGTTCGCCGCTCCAGGCGATGTCGATGTACACCTGGCGCCGTCCCGCTTCAGCGCCGATATCGAAAGCCATGATTCCAGTGTGGTCGCTGATGCGGCGGATCAGATACTCGTTGAGCAGGATCATCGAGTGGCTGTCGCCGTGCAGCCATTGCGGCAGATGCACCACGGTGACTTCGATGCTCGAGGTTTCCCGGAGGCGCAACGCCACCATTTCCAGCAGCGTGGCGGACAAATCATCGGTCATTGGCCAGTAGCCGGTGATGATATCGCGGTACTCGTGGCACAGCCGGTTCACGGTCTCGCTGAGCGTGGCGCTTTCCTTGAAAATCACCTCTTCAAAGGCGCGGCGCGCGGCGGGGTCCATATCCGGATTGGCGGCTTGGGTCTCGGTGGCCGCGCACAGGTTGGCGATCGGCGCGCGCAGGCCCTCGGTGGCCTTGCGCAACAACCGGTCGCGCTTGCCGAGCGCCGCCAGTTCCTCGGTAATGTCGTTGAAGGTGATGACGTAACCGGTCGGCGCTTCCTCGTCGCCGAGGATCAGGGACATTTGCGCGTGCAGGGTGTGGTGGCCGTCGGTGGTGGCGCAGACCAGCCGGGCGGTGGTCCCTTGCGGATGGTGGTGATGGCGGCCCTCGGCGACCCGCAGCCGGAGGCGGCGAAAGGCGTTGCTGATCGGTTCGCGGGTGACCAGGGTGAACAGCGACCGCCCCAAGCCCAGCTCGCCGGTGACTTGCAAGATTTTTAGAGCCAGTTGGTTGTACAGCAATACCTGGTTGTTGAGATTGCAGACCACCACCCCCTCCTGCAAGTCCATGAGGATGGCTTCCAGGCGTCTTTTTTGCTCCTCGACGCGCGCCGTGGCCGCGCTGGTGGCCTCGAGCATAGCCTGTTCCTGGTTGGCGAGCCGCTGGCAGAGGGTGTTGATCGTCGGAAACAACAGACCGAGCTGTTGCGGGCCTTCATAGAAGATTTCCTGCTGGGGATTGACGCGCAGGATGGTTTGCAACTCGCGGGTCAGATAGTTCAGCGGCTTGGCCACCCCTTCGTCGAACAGCAGCCAGACGGCGAAGAGGATGGTGATCACAAAGAATCCGGCGCTGACGCCGTACTGCGCCACGTATTCCCAGAGCGCAATGGATTCCGGGTTGGCCAGGTTTTCATCCTGGATCAGGTCTTCGAACCCCAACCACAAGGTCACCAGCACGACCATCAGGATCATCAGGGTGATGGCGCCAAACGCCAGCGTGAAAAGCAGTCGGGGTTTCATGAAGGGTTCTCGAATCGGTGAGTGCCGCGCCGGCGCCCACCTCAGCCCAGAGGGCCGGTCAGTTCCGCGCGAACCCGGTCGCGCAGCCGGTCGATGGCTTTCATGGCTCCCGTTAAGTGTTCCTTGGCGCGTTTGGTGAGACTGTCCGGGTGGACGAAGTAGGTCACTTTTCGGCCGATCCGGAAATCGGCGATCTGTTGGCGCAACAGCAGATTGGCGATATGGACGAG
>JAWOHQ010000385.1:0-9184 GCA_046485105.1 Candidatus Competibacteraceae bacterium
AGCGCCGGCAGGTCGAGCACCGCTTGCAGGTAGACCATGCCATTGGTGCCCTGGGCGTACCAGGTGGCGGGCAGATCTCCCACCGGACGGGCGACGCCTTCGGGGATTTTGAGTTCCAGCGGGATGTCCGCCAGACCGACCTTGGGCAACAACTCAGGGTCATCCGGTTGGCTCTGGCGTTCGGCCAACAGGCGCGCCTGCTCGACGATCCGGGCCTGGTCCGCCTCGGCCAAGGCCGCGCGCAGGGTCGCCAGTCGCTGGCGCTCGGCTGCCGCCTGGTTCGCGGCCAGTTCCGGATCGGGGGCCATGGTCAGTCGCACCCGGTGCGGGTTGTCCAGCAACCATTGCCGGGCGAGATCGGGGATGAAGTTCGGCGCGCGGCTTTCCACCCGCAGTTGTTCCAGCAGCGGGTCGCTGTTCAGGGCCGACAGCGGATCGCCGCCGTGAATCGTCGGCGTCAGCGCTTCCAGCAGCAAGCGCAGTCCATAGGGGAATCCGTCGCCGGTGATTTCCCGCTCGCTCAATTCCAGTTGATGCAGGGCGGCGTCCACCGCCGCTTGGGGAACGCCGTCGGCCGCGACCTGGCGCAGCACTTCGAACACCAGGGTCTCGACCGCCTCAGCGTGTTCCGGATTGGAGCCTTCCAACCCGCAGACGAAGGTCGCTTCGCGGGTCGAGGCATCGAAACCGCACAACGGCGAGGGCGCGGCGCCGAGTTCGGTGGTCTCCAACGCATGACGCAGAGGCGAACTGCTGTTGTCCAGCAGCACGTCGCTCAACAGCCGCGCCCGCAGGGTCGCCAGCGGATTGGTGATCGGTCCCAGCAGCCAGCCCAGCACGATGTGGGTCTGGTCATGAGGATCTTCGCTGGCATCGAGAGGATAGTGGGTGAGAGCGACGAGCGGAGCGGCATAGCGGCGCTCGTCGGGAATGGCCAGATCGAGCGGCAGCGCCTGGAACCGGTGGAGAGCGTAAGTCTCGAAGTGGTCCTGATGCTCGGCGGCGGGGATGTCGCCGAAGGTCAGGAGAATGGCGTTGGACGGATGGTAGTGGCGGGCGTGGAACGCCTTGAGTTGTTCGTGGGTGAGATCGGGAATCCGTTCGGGATCGCCGCCGCTGTTGTGATGATAGGTAATCGTCGGGAACAGCCGGCTGTGCAAATCCTGGCCCAGCCGTTGGGTCGGCGAACTGAGCGCGCCTTTCATTTCATTGAACACCACGCCCTTGAATACCAGTTCCGAGTTGGGATCGTCGGGCTGGGCGAATTCCAGCCGGTGGCCTTCCTGGGCGAAGTCGCGCGCGTCCAGCAGTGGGAAGAACGCCGCGTCCAGATACACCTCCAGCAGGTTGTTGAAATCTTTCTTGTTCATGCTGGCGAAGGGATAGGCGGTCCAATCGCTGCTGGTGAAGGCGTTCATGAAGGTATTGAGCGAGCGGCGGATCATCATGAAAAATGGATCGCGCACCGGATAGCGCTGGCTGCCGCACAGGGCGGTGTGTTCGAGGATGTGCGCCACACCGGTCGAATCTTGCGGCACGGTCAGGAACGCTGCCATGAAGGCGTTGTGCGGATCGTCGGCGGCCAGATGCAAATGCCGGGCGCCGGTGACGCGATGGCGGTATTCCTGGAATTCCAGCCGCAGGGCGGGAACGGGATGGCTGCGCAGGTGCTGAAAGGCGGGATGGGTCATGAGTTCGGTTCGGGTTGAGGGAAATCAGCGGTGTGGCGTTGCAGGTACCAGTCCACGGTTTTGGCGATGCCGGTCTCGAAGGTTTCCCGCGGCCGCCAGCCCAGGTCCCGATCCATCTTGCCGGCATCGATGGCGTAGCGCCAGTCGTGGCCGGGTCGATCGGTGACGAAGGTAATGAGCTGTTCGTGCGGCGCCTGTTCCGGGCGGCGTTCGTCGAGGAGCCGGCAAATCAGCCGGGCGATGGCGAGATTCGCCCATTCGTTGCACCCGCCGATGTTATAGGTCTCACCCGGCTGGCCCTGGCGAATCACGGCGTCGATACCCCGGCAATGGTCCTCGACATACAGCCAGTCGCGGATGTTGCTGCCGTCGCCGTAGACTGGAATCGGTTTTTGCCGCAGGCAGGAGCGAACGACCGTCGGGATGAACTTCTCATCGTGCTGGAAGGGGCCGTAGTTGTTCGAGCAGTTGGTGGTGACCACCGGCAGGCCGTAGGTGTGGAAATAGGCCCGCACCAGATGATCGGAGCCGGCCTTGGAGGCGGAGTAGGGTGAGTTGGGCGCGTAGGGCGTGGTTTCGGTGAACGGCGGGTCATCGCGCCGAAGCGTGCCGTACACCTCGTCGGTGGAGATGTGATGGAACCGGTAGCCTTCCGCCGTTTTTCCGTCCAGCCAGGCGGCGCGGGCGGCTTCCAGCAGGGTGAACGTCCCGACCAGATTGGTTTGCACGAAGGCCGCTGGACCGGTAATGGAACGATCCACATGACTTTCGGCGGCGAAGTGGGCGATGGTGTCGATCCGATGCTCGCGCAACAAGCGGTCCGCCAGCGGCCGGTCGCAGATATCGCCCTGAACGAACAGATGCCGGGTCGGGTCGGGTAGATCGCGCAGGTTGTCCAGCGAGCCGGCGTAAGTCAGCAGGTCGAGAGTGACGATGCGAATGTTGGGGTCGTTGGCCAGTAGATGGCGGACGAAGTTGCAGCCGATGAAGCCGGCGCCGCCGGTCACCAGCACGTTGCGGGGATGATGGTCCATGGGTCGGTCGGTTCAATTGAGAGCGAAGTTGAATTCGGCGATCACCGGGGCGTGATCGGACGGGCGTTCCAGCCGGCGCGGGGCCGGGTCCACCGTGCAGGCGGTGCAGACCGCCGCCAGCGCCGGACTGGCGAGAATGTGGTCGATGCGCAGGCCGAGATTGCGCCGGAAGGCGGCGGCGCGATAGTCCCACCAGCTAAAAACGTGGTCTTCTTGCGGAAACAGCCGGAACGTGTCGGTCAGCCCCAAGTCGAGCAGGCGCCGGAACGCGGCCCGTTCCCGGTCGCTGCACAGCACCTGACCGGTCCAGGCGGCGGGATCATGCACGTCGCGGTCGTCCGGAGCGATGTTGAAATCGCCCAGCACGACCAGCCGAGGATACTGAGTCATTTCGGCTTCCAGCCAGGCGGCGAGTCGATCCAGCCAGACCAGTTTGTAAGCGTATTTATCGGAGCCGACCGCTTGGCCGTTGGGGACGTAAAGATTAATGACCCGGAGGTCGCCGAGAGTCGCGCCCAGCACTCGACGCTGCGGATCGTCCAGCCCCGGCAGATCGGTGACGATCTCACCGGCGGGCTGACGGCTGAGCAGAGCGACCCCATTGTAGGTTTTCTGCCCGGAAAACAGCGCCTGATAGCCGGCATCGGCGATGTCCAATGTCGGGAACGCGGGATCGGCGAGCTTGGTTTCCTGCAGGGCCAGGAGGTCGGGCTGTTGGTCGCCCAGCCAATCCAACACCTGCGGCAGGCGCACGTTCAGGGAATTGACGTTCCAGGTAGCGATTTTGCTTCCCATGGAGGGTGCGGCGGGACTCTGTGGGTTCATTGCGCCGGCCGCAGCGTCAGCCGCCAATCCCGCCCCACGGCGCGCGTTTCCAGAACCTCCAGTTCCCGTCGGTCTTGCATCCGGATCAGTTCCGGCAATTGCAACAGCCCCCGCGCCCGGTCGCCGAGCAGCAGGGGCGCCAGGTAGATCACCAGTTCATCGACCAGCTCCGCCTGCAGCAGGGCGCCGGCCAGCGTCGGACCGCACTCCACATGCGCTTCGTTGCACTCGCGGCGGGCGAGTTCCGCCATGACGGCGCGCAAATCCAGGCCACGGGCGGCGCGCGGCGCGACGACGATTTCGCCGCCCGCCGCCTGCAACGGCGCCCAGGCGGCGGGATCGGTGACGGCGGTGAAAATCGCCACCGGACCGGGGAGTTGTAGAATCCGGGCGGTCGCTGGCGTCCGGAGTTCGGGGTCGAGAATCACCCGTCGCGGCTGCCCGACCGCTGCCGGCAGGCGCACGTTGAGATGGGGGTCGTCGGCCAGCAGCGTGCCGATACCGGTCAGGATCGCCGAACTGCGCGCCCGGAGTCGTTGCACGTCCTCACGGGCGGCCTCACCGGTCAGCCACTGGCTTGCGCCCGAGGCCAGCGCCGTGCGCCCATCCAGACTCATCGCCAGTTTGACCCGTACCCAGGGGCGGCCCTGGGTCATGCGCTGGATGAACCCGGGATTCAACGCGCGCGCTTCAGCTTCCAGCAAGCCACATTCCACCGCGACTCCCGCCGCGCGCAGAAGGTCCAGGCCACGCCCGGCGACTTGCGGGTTGGGATCGCGCATCGCCGCTACCATCCGCGCCACGCCCGCGCTCAGTAGCGCGTCGGTACAGGGCGGGGTGCGGCCGTGATGGCAGCATGGCTCCAATGTCACATAAACGGTCGCACCGTGCGCCCGCGCGCCGGCTGCGTTCAGGGCAAGCACTTCAGCATGGGGTTCGCCGGCGCGTTCGTGCCAGCCTTCGCCCACAATATGGCCGTCCTTGACCAGCACGCAGCCCACGCGTGGATTGGGATCGGTGCTGTATAAGCCGCGCCGGGCGAGCACCAGGGCGCGCGCCATGTGGCGGTAATCGTCGGGCGACCAGGCGCTCCCTGCTCTTTTTGGGCGATGCTGATCCGGTAACCAGTCACCTTCTCCCCTTACGGGCGAGACCGGGAAAGAGCGGGAGAGATCGAGAGACATCACGCGGAACTCGGGGAACCAGGCGCCTTCTGCAAGCGTTCGATCTCCTCGCGGAAGGCGTTCACATCTTCGAAGCTGCGATAAACCGAGGCAAAACGGACATAAGCGACTTGATCCAGATGGCGCAGTTCCTCCATCACCCACTCACCGATCCATTGGCTGCCCAGTTCCCGCTCGCCGCTGGCGCGGGCATGGTTCTTGATTCGGAGAATGATTTCCTCGATCTGTTCGGCGCTGACCGGCCGTTTTTCCAGCGCGCGCAACAAGCCGGTGCGCAATTTTTCCTCCAGAAATGGCTCGCGGCGGCCGTCGCGCTTCACCACCGGCGGCATCAACAGTTCCGCTACCTCATAGGTGGTGAAGCGGGCGTTACAGCGGGGGCATTCGCGGCGACGGCGCACCTTGTCGCCTTCCGCTGACAAGCGGGAATCGACGACGCGCGTGTCGGGAGCGCCACAGAACGGGCAATGCATGGCTACCGTCTCAGCAGATGGCCGGTTGGATCAGCCGTACACGGGAAAGCGGGCGCACAACTCAGTGACTTGACCGCGCACCCGGTCGATGACCGCCTCGTCGGTGAGATCGTCGAGGATATCGCAGATCCAGCCGGTCAACTCCCGGCACTCGCGTTCCTGGAACCCGCGCGTGGTGATGGCCGGCGAACCGATGCGAATCCCGCTGGTGACGAAGGGCGACTGCGGGTCGTTGGGCACGGCGTTCTTGTTGACGGTGATGGAGGCACGACCCAGCGCGGCGTCGGCGGCCTTGCCCGTCAGTCCCTGCGCGATCAAGTCCACCAGGAATAGATGATTGTCGGTACCACCCGAGACGATCCGGTAGCCGCGTTCGATGAAGATTCCAGCCATGACCCGAGCGTTGGCGATGACCTGTTTCTGGTAGTCCACGAATTCGGGCTCCAGAGCTTCCTTGAACGCCACCGCCTTGGCGGCGATGACATGCATCAACGGGCCGCCCTGGGTGCCGGGAAATACCAGTGAGTTCAGCTTCTTTTCAATCTCGGGATTGGCGCGAGCCAGGATCAGGCCGCCGCGGGGACCACGCAGGGTCTTATGGGTGGTGGTGGTGACCACGTCCGCGACCGGGAGCGGATTGGGATACACGCCCGCCGCCACCAGGCCGGCGACGTGAGCCATGTCCACAACCAGATAAGCGCCTACCTGGTCGGCGATGGCGCGGAACCGCAGCCAGTCCACGACGCGAGAATAGGCGGAGAAGCCGGCCACGATCATCTTCGGCCGACATTCCAGGGCCAGTCGTTCCACCTGCGCGTAGTCGATTTCGCCGGTGGCCTCGTCCAGCCCGTATTGCACCGCCTGGTACAGCCGCCCGGAGAAGTTGACCTTGGCGCCATGGGTCAGATGACCGCCGTGCGCCAGGCTCATGCCCAAAATGGGATCGCCCGGATCCAGCAGCGCCATGTACACGGCGGCGTTGGCCTGCGAGCCGGAGTGCGGCTGAACGTTGGCATAGTCGGCCCCGAACAATTGCTTGGCGCGGTCGATGGCCAGTTGCTCGGCGATGTCCACGAATTCACAGCCGCCATAGTAGCGCTTGCCCGGATAACCCTCGGCGTACTTGTTGGTCAACACCGAGCCTTGGGCTTCAAGCACCCGCGGGCTGGCGTAGTTTTCCGAGGCGATCAACTCGATATGCGCCTCCTGACGGTGGTTTTCACCCTGGATGGCGGCCCATAATTCCTGGTCGAATCCGGCGATCCGCAGCTCTCGACTGAACATTCGCAACCTCTATAACGGCGGGCGTCCGCCGCCGCGCCCGTGGGGGCGAGCAGCCGACGATCATTGGGAAAGTGGGGAATCATACGCTACTTGACAGGTAGCCGGCAGCGCGACGGTAATTTTGACCGGTGGGCGGCGACGAAGGTTGCAAAAGAGGCCAACGCGGGGTCAAACTCACTCAACCATCCGGATGGGGTGATCGATGGGGGTCACGAGGCTGGGGAGTGATTGAATTTCATACCAAGGCGACTGCTGGTTCTTTGTATTCGGCTTCGAGAAGAAAGTGCGAGCCAACGTGAGCGCGCAAGAGTTGGCCGCGTTGCAGGCTCTCGCGACGGATCTATTGAAGCTTTCCTCGACCGAACTCGACCATCAAGTCGAGCGCAACGCTTTATCGGAGATGGGCGATGACCCCACAGACTGAAGCGACCAGCCCCATTCTGGCGGCGGTCCACGAGACCGCAACCGACCTCCACGCGGCCGGCTCGATCGACCGACGCCGGATGCGGGAGTACGATGCGCTGTGCCCGCCGCCGGTGCCGGCGTATTCCAGCGAGCGCATCCGCGAACTGCGCCAGCGCCATCATCTCAGCCAGGCGGGGTTCGCGGCGGTGCTCAACACCAGTCTCTCGACGGTCCGGCAGTGGGAAATCGGCGACAAGCACCCCAGCGGCCCCTCGCGCAAGCTGCTCAGCCTGCTGGACCGGAAGGGCCTGGAAGCGCTGATCTGACCGTCCACGCGCCCGTGGCCATGAACGGACTCGTCGGTCAAACGTCGCGTCGGGCGGCGTCATGAGGTGATGATTTGCCCAACCAGACCCTGCCAACCCTGCCGGCAACCGTCCTGATCCCGTCCCTGCGCCGGTTCTTCGCGCGCCTCCCCGAGGCGCTGGTCTGCGTGTATCTCCATGGCAGCCAGGCGCGCGGCACGGCCGGTCCGGCCAGCGATGTCGATCTCGCCGTCTTATACGCCGTCGATCCGCCGGACACGCTGGAAGGATGGGGTCTGGATTGGGCCGCCGACCTGGAACGGCGGTTGGGCCGAACGGTGGATGTCGTCGTGCTCAACCGGGCGCCGGTGGACCTGATCCATCGGGTGCTGCGCGATGGCGTGCTGGTGGGCGAACGGGATCGCGCGGCGCGCATTCGGTTTGAGGTCCGGGCGCGCAATGCGTATTTCGATCTGCTGCCCTATCTGCGCCAGTATCGGCGGGCGGCGCGGGAGCCGGTGCGATGACTGATGTCGAGCTGATGGAAAAGAAGCTGGCGTTCATTGAGACCTGCGTGCGGCAGTTGCGCGATCTCTGCCAGCCCGAACGCATCCCCGTGGATGTTCGCGAGGAGCGGTTCGCGGCGCACACGCTGCAAATCGCGATTCAAGCCGCGCAGGACGTCGCGTCCCATATCGTTTCCGAGGGCCGGCTGGGCGAGCCGGAAACGAATCGTGAGTTATTCGATCTCTTGCACCGCAACGGCTGGCTCGATCCGGAGTTGTCCGTGGTGATCCAGCGGATGGTCGGGTTTCGCAATCTCGTGGTGCATGGTTATCAATCCCTGAATCCAGCCATCCTGCAAGACCTCGTCGTGCATCGCCTGGACGACTTGCTGGCGTTTGTGGGCGCGATTCGATCCCGTTTGCCCGATTCGTAAAGGCGACCCGCAGCCGGATGGCGGCGGGAACACCGTCGGCGGATGGGAGGCGGCGCCGCGCGCTCTCACTACGCGGCGCGGTCGAGCGGCGCGATGGCGTCCAGCCGTTCGCCCAGTTTCAACCGGGCCGCTTCCAGATCGAAATCGGCTTGCAGGCCGAGCCAGAATCCTTCGCTGATGTTGAAGAAACGCGCCAGCCGCAGCGCGGTGTCGGCGGTGATCGCGCGCTGGCCGGCGCAGATTTGACTGATCCGCAGCGCGGCCACACCGATGGCCTTGGCCAGCGCGTACTGGGAAAGGCCCAGCGGGGTCAGGAATTCTTCGCGCAGCACCTCGCCGGGGTGAATATTGGGGAGTCGTTCTTCGGGGTTCATGTCGTACCTCTCATCCATATCGCAACCGCCGCCCGACCGTGCTCAAGAGTCGCGCAGCAGGGCCTTGAGGCGCGCGATCTCGGCCAGCGCGGCGTCTTTCTCGCGCAACGCGGCCTCCTTGGCGGCGCGCTCCTGCTCCTTGGCGGCGCGCTCCTGCTCCTTGGCGGCGCGTTCCTGCTCCTTGGCGGCGCGTTCCTGTTCGGCCTGCGCTTGCAGCGTCTCCGTCTGCGCTTGCAGCGTCTCCGTCTGCGCTTGCAGCGTTTCCGTCTGCGCTTGCAGCGTTTCCGCCTGCGCTTGCAGCGATTCCGTCTGGGCTTGCAGCGATTCCGTCTGGGCTTGCAGCGTCTCCGTCTGGGCTTGCAGCGTTTCCAGATACCGCTGGATGCTGCGCTGCTCGCGCAGGTAGTTCTGCCGCGCCTGATACGCATGGTAGGCGCGTTCTTTCTCGGAAAAAGCGGTCAGGGTGCTCATGGCTTGCCTCATTTCGTCGGTCTGCATCCAGTCGGGGAGCTGGGTCTCGTCGAGATCCTCCCCTCCGTGAAAAACTTCAGCCAGCGTTGCTGCTCGGTTTCGACCCCCTCGGCGGCGAACTTGTTCAGCTCCAGCAACCAGAGGCTGCCGTGGTCGAGGAAGGTACGGCCGGCGACGTCGCGGAACGGGTTTTTGACC
>JAWOHQ010000471.1:0-6143 GCA_046485105.1 Candidatus Competibacteraceae bacterium
TTGCGGATTGAGGTCGTGGACGTCGGCGGTCTGGTCAATTTGAATACGGCCGACTCCGCGTTGCTCGGAGCGTTGCTGGCAACGGCGGATGTCGATCCCCAGGATCGGGAACGACTGGCGGACGCCATTCAGGACTGGCGGGATCCCGATGATCAACCCCTGCCGCAAGGCGCCGAAAGCGCCGAATATCGTGCGGCTGGCCGGCCCGGACCCAAGAACGCCCCGTTTGAAAGCGTGGAGGAGTTGGGGCAGGTGTTGGGCATGACCCAGGAGGTCTACGACCGGATCGCGAGCGTGGCGACCGTATTTTCGTATCATGCGGGCGTTAATCCGGAGCTGGCGCCCGCCCGGGTGTTGGAAGGATTGGGACTGGACGAGCAGACGGTGGCTGATTACCGCGATGCGCGCGCCACCGCCATCACCGCCGCTGAAGGCGCCCCGCCTCCGTTCCCGTGGTCGGGCGATGGTCCATCCTTTTTTTTCCAGAGCCGCGCGCGCGTTTATCATATAGTGGTTACGGCGGAGACGCCCTCGGGGGCGGTCGCGCGCGCGGAAGCAGTCGTCGATGGTCAGGGCGCGGCCGTCGGGCAGGGGATTCGCTGGCTGGCGTGGCGGTGGTGAGTTTGAGGCTACAGGCTAAAGGTTTTTACTGGTGTTATCACGATTGGCGACTTTGAAAATCACGCCTTCCTGGGACTGGAAGGCCGCCTGGCGCTGGTGGCGGGACGGCCTGTTGGCTTGGTTGCCCGGCAACGCGCGCCGCTGGTTGGCGGGCTCGTTGCGGCGGCTGGTTATCCTGGTGGACGACCGTGAGTGGGTGCTGACGCGCGAGGAAGACGCCGGTCGCGCGCAGGATCTGGAACGGCTGGACGGAGAATCACCGGATTGGAACGCCTTGATCGGGTGGTTCGATGCGGAAAAACCCCGGCAGCGGGTACTGCGTTTGCCGACCGGTCAAGCGCTGATCCGAACCCTGTCGCTGCCGTTGGCCGCCGAGAAGAATTTGCGACAGGTCGCGGGTTTCGAAATGGATCGGTTGACGCCGTTCGCCGCTTCCCAGGTGTATTACGATGTGGCCGTGTTGGAGCGCCAGACCGAGCAGCGTCGGTTGCGGGTCGAGCTGACCGCCCTGCCGAGAGCGGTCGTGGATCCCGTTTTGACGCAGTTACGGCAACGGCGGTTGTGGCCGGACGTGCTGGATGTGGCCGGCGGTCGTCTCGGCCTCAATCTGCTGCCGCCGGACCAGCGGGTGCGTCGGGGGCGTTGGGGTCCGTGGTTGCGGTCGGCCGTGATCGGGGTCAGTCTGCTGGCGGTCGCGGCGGCGGCGCTCCTGCCGATCTGGCAGCAGCGCCAGCTTTTGCTCGCGACCATGGCCAAAGTCTCCCAACTTCAGCAAATCGCCAACCAGACCTTGAGCCTGCGCGACCAACTCGATCAGACTCTGGAAGCTTCGCGGCAGTTGATGCAGAAGAAGCGGGAGGTTCCGCCCCGGGTGGATGTGCTGTTGGAACTGACCACGATTTTACCGGATGACACCTCGGTGGACCGCCTGCAAATCAACGGAGATACCTTGCAGATTATCGGTCAGTCGGCCAGAGCCTCGGCGCTGGTCGGAATCGTCGAGTCGTCCCGGTTGTTCGGCGGCGCAAGCTTTGTGTCGCCGGTGACCACCGATCCCCGAACCGGCAAGGAGCGATTCGTGATCAGCGCCCGAATCGCGCGGGAATCCTGATGGCCGCCGCATCGGTGAGCTGGGGGCATCGTCTGACGGCGTTGGCGTTGCTGGCGTTGCTGGTGGGGGGGGTATTGGTTCTGCTGGTCGATCAGGTCTGGATGGCCCGCTACCATTTTTACCGGGACCGGTTGGAAGAGCAGCAGGGGCAGTTGGAACGACTGGAGCGGATGGTCGCGAGCCGCGAGCCGATCCAACAATTGATCGCGCAAATTCAGCAGGATCGCCATGTCGCCACCCAGTATCTGCCGCAGGCCGCGCCCGCGTTGGCGGCCGCCGATTTGCAGCAGCGGGTCAGGGTGGTCGTCGAGGCGGCGGGGGGGACGCTGCAAAGCACGCAGTCGCTGCCTCCCGTCGCGGAGGGCAACGCGGTGAAAGTGACGGTCAGCGCGTCCATGATGGGCGATCCCGACAGCCTGCCGAAAATTTTGCATGGCTTGGAGTCACAGACCCCGTTGTTGTTCGTGGATAACCTGCAAGTTTCGGCGCGCCCGACCCGGGTACGGCTACCTAGCGGTAGGTTTGCGGACTATACCCAAACGCAATTGCACGTGCAGTTTGAAGTCGCGGGCTATCTGCCCAAGGTGGGTGGTTAGTGTCGGCCAGAATGGTGGGTCTGTGGCTGTGGATCCTGATTGGGGCGATGGCAACCGTAGTACTGGTTTGGCAATGGCGCCATCCGCCTCATCCACCGGCCGCAGTGACCGATGGTGGGTCGCGGCTACCGGAGTTGCCTGCGGCGGCGCCGCTGGAACCCTTTCAATTGTCCCCCTTGGAGCAATATGGTGAGGTGATGGCCCGGCCGCTGTTTATCGCCGCTCGCCGGCCTGAATCGCCCCCCGAAGAGACAGCTCCGGAACCACCGCCGGCCGGTCCGGAGCGGACGTTCGTGTTGCTCGGAGTGATGATGACTCGCGAGGCGACCACGGTGCTGCTGCGGCCCGAGGAACCGAACGCCAAGACAGCGCGAATCAAGCCCGGCGAGACTATAGGCGAATGGCGATTGGAGACGGTGTCGGCCGATCGAGTCGTGCTGCGCAAAGGCGAGGCCACCCAAGAGTTGCCGCTGGTGCGGCCGAGAACCCCGTCTGGACCCCGTCCGACGCGGCGCCCAGCCGGACCGGCGCGGATTGTCCCTCCAGCGATGGGTCAGCCGGCGCCGGTGATGACGCCTCAGACCGCGGCGCCGTCGACTCAGATTCCCGCGCCACCAAAAAATTGAGGGATAAGAACCCAGTGACTTGTATAAAAATACTTTGGTGGCTGCTGGCTACCGGATTGCTGGCGTTGTTGCTGAATGGGTGCGCGACGCCGCCGCCCGCCGATGGGGGATGGGAGACTGTGACTTCCAGGCCAGCGGCTACTGGCGGCGGGGCGCCGCGGTTGGTCGCGACGCCGGAGTCGTCCGCGACGCTGGAGCAGAGTTCGGCCGATCCGGCGCCTCGAACGACAATGGTCCTGCCGGGCACCGGGAATTTTATCGACCCCCGCGCCGCCAGACTGGCTCCAGCCGTCTCAACCGCGCCCGGCGAGATTACCCTCAATTTTGAAGAAGCCGATATTCGTGACGTGGTCAAGGTAGTTTTCGATACTCTCAAGGAAAACTATACGATCGACCCGCGGGTGCAGGGTGGGGTGACGGTGCAAACCAGTCGGCCCTTGACCAAGGATCTGTTGCTGCCGACCTTGGAGACCCTGCTGCGGATGAACGATGCGGTGCTGATTCGCGACGGTGGAGTTTACCGAATTCTGCCAGCGGCCGGCGCGATCCAGCAGGGTGGCTTGGCGCCGCGCCTGGGCGGCGGTCGGGTGGGGTATGGGGTTCGAATCGTGCCGTTGCGCTACATCAGCGCCATCGAGATGCAGACGATCATTGCGCCATTTCTGCCCGAGGGGGGAGTGCTCAAGGCGGATGTGGCGCGCAATCTGTTGGTCCTGGCCGGTACGCCCCAGGAGTTGACCAGCGTCCAGAGCACCATTGATACCTTCGACGTCAACTGGCTCAAAGGGATGTCCATCGGCATGTTCCGCTTGCGCAATGTGGACAGTCAGGCCATGGCCAACGAACTGAACCAGGCGTTCGGCGCGGACTCCGGGACGCCGATCGCTGGCTTGCTCCGCTTCGTGTCGCTGAGCAAGCTGAACGCCGTGTTGGTGATCACCCCGCAAGTGGAGTATCTCCGGGACGTAGCGACCTGGATCGAACGCCTGGATGGCGTCGGCGGCGAGCGGCTATACGTCTATTCGATCCAGAACGGTCGGGCGGATTATATCGCCGAGTTGCTCAATGGCCTGTTCAATCTCGGTGGCGGCGGCGCCCCCCGCGGCGGCGAACTGGCGCCGGGACTGCGGCCAGCGCAGTTGTCCGGTGGCTTGGGATCGACCGGCGGTGGTGGCTCCGAGGCTTCGGGTTCGGCGGGCTCTTCCGCTCCCGCGAGTGCGACGTCGGCGGGTGGCGGTCGTTCGGGAGGTGGGAGCAGCGTCCTGGGCTCCGGTGGACCGAGCGCCGGCATGGAGGAAGTTCGCATCGTCGCCGATACCGAGAACAACTCGCTGCTGATCTGGGCCACCAACCAGAACTACGAGCGGATTATCAACACGCTGGAGAAGATGGACGTCACGCCCCGCCAGGTGTTGATCGAGGCCACCATCGCCGAGGTGACGCTGACCGGCAGTTTGCGGTATGGAATACAGTGGTACTTCTCCAACGGGGTCGGAGCGGACCATACGGGAGTCGGTTCGCTGGGACTCCCTACCAATCTGACCCTGGAGCGCGCGCTCAGGAATATCTCACCCACCGAGTTTTCTTACGCAATTACCGATAGCGCCGGGCTGGTGCGGGCGTTGCTCAACATGCTGGCCGGAGATTCCAAGGTGAAGGTGCTATCCTCTCCCCAAGTGATGGTGGTGGACAATCAGCAGGCGGTAATCCGCGTGGGCGCCCAGCAGCCGGTGCGGGGCAGTACGGCCATCTCGGATGGGATCCCCGTTGAATCCATCGATTTCAAGCCGACCGGCGTACTGTTGGAAGTGCTCCCCCGGGTCAATGACGGCGGCATGGTCAACATGGAGATCAAGCAGGAAGTAACCGATGTCGGGCCGATCGACGCCGCGACCGGGCAGCGTTCGTTCCTGGAGCGCAGCGTGGTTAGCCGAGTGGCGGTCAGGAGCGGCCAAACTCTGGTCCTGGGTGGACTGATCCGCGATAATCGTACCGAACGGCAAAGCGGCATCCCGGTGCTGTACAAGATTCCGGTGTTGGGCGCGCTGTTCGGTAGCACCGAAGAAGAGATGGATCGCACCGAGTTGATCGTGCTGATTACCCCGCGGGTGGTGCGGGATAGCCAGGAAGCCGATCAGGTTACCGAGGAGATCCGGCGCAAGATGCGGGAAGTCGCGCCAATAATACCGGCATCCTGAGCGGCGCCTGATCGATGAAGGGGTGCGCGGGCTTGTGGTGAATTACATAAGGGCTTGTTGTTTTTTGGTGCGGGGTGTTGTATGGTTGACATGGAGGATTGCTACACTTATATTCCATAGTCAACAGGGTCTTGTGGTGACGGTGCCAAAGGATTGTTGTATTTTTGTCACTGCGTGTTGTTTGGTTGACTTATCGAGGGTTTCCACGTACAGTTGAACGTGTTGTTGAAACCTTGCTTGGATGATGCTATTCCCTTGTTACTTGTTAAGGAGCCTCGAAATGATGCATGAATTTAAGAAAACTGGTGTCGCCGCGGCAGTGGCCGGCGCCTTGTTGGCGGTTTCGGGGGGGGCTCAGGCCGTAACCCCCTTCAGTCAGAATGAAGTCATTTTGTCCGCGCCCGATGATGTGATGCTGGTTCCGCATGTGATCTGCGACCGAAACGCGGAGGGCGGACAAATCAATACCTTGGTGGGCATCAAGACCATCTTCCCGAATCGTCCGGCCCTCACGCGCTTGGGGGATTTCCGCGCGGAACGGCATACCGCCAAACCCACCTCGGGCGTCTTTACGGGCAGGCTGCACTGGCGGTTTTACAATACCCGTAGCGTCCACATCATCGATGGCGTGATCGACGTTACCGACAACGACTTCGTGCGGTTCGACTGGTGTAACGTAGCCAGCAAGTTGTCTTCGCTGAACGGCCAGCCGGGTTACCTGTTGTTCCATGCCGATTCCCTGAGGTTGAACACCGACAGGAACATCTGGCTTGGCGTGGGGACGACCCCGGCGAATAATGCGACCTATTTGGAATGCGCGTTGGCGCCAGAAGGTTGCCCGAAGGCGACTTGGGAGTCCATCCGCGCTGGTGGGGCCGTGTTTGACACGAGCGCCCTGACAGCCAGGGGAACGGCTGGAAATCTGGGCTTCGAGCGGCGGATTTGGCTGTATGGCAGCGCCTACCTCATTCAGGGCAACTGGGAATCGCAG
>JAWOHQ010000060.1:0-3527 GCA_046485105.1 Candidatus Competibacteraceae bacterium
AACGGGTCCAACAGCAGCAGCCGGGGCCGCAGCCGCTGGGCCGTCTGCTGGAGTTGCCGGCGGTGCGGCTCGCGGTCCAGCCGGAGTGTCGGGGCAGTGATGACGTAGAGTTCCACCCGCTCCAGGGCCAGACCGCGATGCCGGGCCATGCCCTCGACGCGTTGGCGGACGATCGGCAAGGCGTCTTCGGCCAGATAGACCAGCACGGGGCCGGGCTGTGGGACAGCGTAGCGGCCCAGGCAGGGGGTGCCGGTGGCCACGCTGAGCGCCAGATCCAGCCCCAGCCAGGTCTTCGAGCACTTGGGTGCCCCGCCGATCACGCCGACCGACGAGGCGCCCCACAACTGCTCCACCAGCCAGGGTTGAGCGCGGCTTTCGCGGGGGATCTCTGCGATGCGGACCACCGGAAGCGGCGAGTTGGGGTTGGCGATCATCTCAGGCCCTCGCTTTCTTCTTGGGGGCCGTGCGCGGCCGTATCGGCTGAAAGGCTTCCAGGTAGGACTTCTCGTCGAGTTGAGCGAGTTCTTGGGCCATGCCGTAGGCCAACAGTTCGCCGCCCAGGGTCATCAGCAGCCGACAGTTGCCGGCGGCGTGGTCGACCAGGGTGTTGTGCAGTTCGGGCGTCATCAGCGAGGCGTTGCCGGCCTTGGCCAGCGCGTGCTGGAGCAGTTCGGAGAGTTCCTCGCGGGAAGCGGCTTCGGTGATCAGCCGCGTGCGGATCCGGCCGGCTAGCGGTACCAGGTCGGGGTGCCGCAACCGTTCCAGCAGCCGGCCGTCTCCGGCCAACACCACGGTCAACAGCGACTTGGCGTCGAAGTCGGCGCTGGAGAGCAGCCGCAGTTCGCTCAAGACTTCCACGCTCATCTCCTGGGCTTCGTCGACCAGCAGCACCGGCTTGATGCGGCAGGAACTCAGGTGGGCTCGCCAGCGTTCGCGGAGGGCTTTGAACCCTCCCCAACGGTTCCAGGGGGTGAGCTTCACCGAGAACACGTCGCCCAGTTCCCGATAGAAGTCGGCGGGGCGGGACTGCGGCCGTTGGAGCACGCCGACCACCACCTCGCGCTGCGCCGCCAGGCGTTCGGAGACGATCCGCAAGGCTACCGACTTGCCGGTTCCCGATTCGCCGCAGACCAGCGCGAAGCCGCCTTCCTGGACCAGTTGCTCGACGCGCCAGACGAAGTTCTCGACGGCGGCGGTCACCAGCAGTCCCTCGCTGGGAAGCTCCGGCGAAAACGGGTTCCATTTCAGTCCCCACAACGCTAACAGTCTCTTGCTACTCATGGTGTTTCTCCCGGGTTGGAAGGCGGATTCTTGGGGTCAGGCGGATTCTTGGGCAGGTACGCCGGCGGGAGTCCCGTGGCCGAGTACTCGTCAAGGATGCGTTTCAGCAGCGGCGGCAGTTCCTTCCCGCCCCCCGCTGGCGCGGACTTCGGCGGTTCCGGACCGTCCTGGCCGGCCGGCGGCTTCTCGTCGGTCGTCACGGGGGCGTCGCGTTCGAACAGCAATCGCTGGCCGTCGGCATTGGCCTGGCGATCCAGCGGATACAGGGGCGAGAGAATCGTTCCACTGCGCGGATCGACTAGATCGACCCGGCGGAGGTCCCAACGGGCGTACCGCACCGAGACCTTGCGGAAGTGGCGGTAACGTCCGGGAAGCTCGAAACGCACACCGTCCAAGGAGATCGTCCCGTCGCTTTGACGCTGAGTCCTGGTGACCTCCATGCGGAACGCGTCGCGCAAGGCGGCCGAGGATGGACTGGGCCGCAGCACGTCGCGGGCCTGCGCGAATCGCTCGACCGGCGAACAGCCGAGTTCGCGGTGCGGCCGGCGGTTGTACTCGATTTCCAGCCAGGCCTGGGTGACTTCGTTGAGGAACTCCAGCGTCAGTTCCGGCACGCCGCGCGAGCATCTCCATCAGGCGTCCCTCGAGCGTCGCCCAGAAATTTTCCTGCTTGCCGTTTTGGTAGGGCGAATAGGGGAGCGTCTGCTCGTGTACAATTCCCAGCCGCTGGAGCCCTTCGGTGAATTCCTCGGCGATCATCGCTCCCCCGCCGTCGGTCATGAAGGCGCGGGGCAGACCCCGTTTCTGAATTCCTTGAGAGAACCCGTGGACGAGATCCTCGGTCGTCTCGGAGAGGTACCACTGCAGATGGCAGCCCAACCGCGAATGGTCGTCGAGGATGCCCAGGGCGATGGGTTTCTCCCAGCAGCCGCCGGGTGTGAGGACCTTCAGCCGACCGTGGTGGAAATCGGTGTGCCATAGCGCGCCCACGTACTCGGCTTCGTAACTGCGGATCTCACGCTGTTCGCGGCGTTGGGCCGCCCGGATTTCGCCGGGGCGGCCCTGGATGCGCACCCGCGGCTTGCGGACCAGGCCGTGGGTCTGCATGTAGCGCCGAACCGTGCAATACGATCGCAACGGTCCC
The DNA here is from genome assembly GCA_046485105.1 of Candidatus Competibacteraceae bacterium. Classification (GTDB taxonomy): domain Bacteria; phylum Pseudomonadota; class Gammaproteobacteria; order Competibacterales; family Competibacteraceae; genus REEE01. The sequence continues at coordinate 2,426 of JAWOHQ010000060.1, forward strand.
AACGCAGGATCCGCCTTGACCGCCGCCGCCAGATTGTCGAAGTGCAGTTGATAGGTCCAGTGCGGATGGTCCTCATACTGCTGGGTCAGTTGCCGGATCTGCGGCGCGGTCAGCGAGACCTTGCCGCAGTCCTTGCGCACGGCGCGGCGGAGAACCTGGATCGGATCATCCTTCTGTCGCGCCTTGTAGAACCAGCGTTCGATGGTGACGGGGGAGAAGTGAACCTCGCGGCCGCTGACCGGATGCACCCAGGTCTTGGCGGCGAGCGTCTGGAGGGCGGTCCGGAGTTCACCGCGCGCAGGGGGCGAACTCAGCAGTGGGCCCACCACCGAGAACCGGAAGCGGGCCCACAAGGCCGCGGTGGAAGATATCGAGTTTTTGGTCATTAGGTCTCCTCGCAAATCGGGTGAAAACGACTGTCGGACGACACTAAGACCAGACTACTTCCCTTCGCCAAGATGCTCGAAGAGCATCTTCTGCGCGCGGGCAAAGACCATCACTTGATCGTGACCTCCAGCCCCCCGGCGGTAGTGATGGGTGCGAGGAAACGCAGCAGCCGCTCCCAGTCATCGCGTGGGGCGTCGGGGCTGGTAAAGAAAGCCAGCACGAGTGCCTGGGGAAGCAACGTGGCCTCGTTCGGGTGCGGGAGCCGAGCCCGCTCGACCTTCCAGAAGCGGGTCTGGGGAAAGTGCTCTTGCCACAACACCTGCCAGCGGGCGATGGTCCGCCGATCGGCGCCGAAGAGGACGCCCAACTCCCGCATCGACCGCGGCGAAGGCCCCTGCCGCATGGCCGCCGCCAGGAAGATCACGGGCAACAGATAGACCTTGGGACCGAGGAAGCGAGCCGAGGGTGGTGTCAGCCTCTTGCGGCACCCCTCTCGACCGCAGCAGAAGCTCAGCCGGATGCACCACTCCTTGGGAAGCTCGTCCGGGCCACCCCGGGGACTGCGGAAATAGTTGCCGACGTGCAGGCGGCCTCCACAGCAGCACCCGTTTTCCCGGGCGTTGTCGGCGAACTCCCGGTCAAGATCCCAAAGAAACCGCCAAAAGTCCAGATCACGAAGCAGATTGCAGTGCATACTTAGGTACTCCGAGGTTGA
>JAWOHQ010000068.1:0-5776 GCA_046485105.1 Candidatus Competibacteraceae bacterium
GGCTGCTGGGGATGAAATTCCTGGCGCCTGATGTATATCTGATCAGCGACTTGCCCTCGCAGGTCCAGTGGGGGGATGTATCGACGATCGGGCTCATGGCGTTCGGGCTGGCCGCTTTGGCCACGCTCTATCCCGCCTGGCGGGCCGCGCGGACCCAGCCGGCGGAGGCGCTACGCTATGAATGAGGCGACTGCGGTCACCGAGACGGCGGTGCTGGAATGCCGCCAGTTGGCCAAAGCCTTCCGGCAGGGCGACGAGCGCCTGGAGGTGTTGCGAGCTGTCGATTTTCAAATCCAGCGCGGGGAGCGGCTGGCGGTCGTGGGCAGTTCCGGCTCGGGCAAGAGCACCTTGCTGCATCTGTTGGGAGGACTGGATACGCCTTCCGCGGGGTCGGTCTGGGTGGCTGGACGGGAATTGAGTCGGATGGGCGATGCGGAACGGGGTCGGATGCGCAATCGCTGGTTGGGTTTCATCTACCAGTTCCATCATCTCTTGCCCGAGTTCACGGCGCTGGAGAACGTGGGAATGCCGCTGCTGATTCGCGGCGAGACCTCGGTCCGCTCCCTGGAACGGGCGACAGCGTTGCTGGAACGGGTCGGTCTGGGTCAGCGGTTGACGCACAAGCCGGGCGAACTGTCGGGCGGCGAGCGGCAGCGGGCGGCGGTGGCGCGGGCGCTGATCACCGAGCCGGCCTGCGTGCTGGCCGACGAACCGACCGGTAATCTGGATCGGCACAGCGCCGAGCAAGTCTTCGAACTGATGCTGGAACTCAATCGCGACTTGGGAACCAGTTTCGTCGTGGTGACCCACGATTCAGACTTGGCGGCCCGGATGGACGCGGTGTGGCGGCTGGCGGATGGCGTGTTGGTCAGAGAGTCGTGTTGAATTACCGGTGATGGCCGATGCGCTTGGGAGCCATCGGGTTTCTGCTCGGAATTTTGGCTCTGCAGGCGTTGCCGGAATTGCCGGCCCGCGCCTGGACCCTGACTCTGCCTGCCGTGTTGCTGGCGGGAGTGTGGGTTCCCCCATTGCGCTGGCCGGCCTGGGGGGCAGCCGGATTTCTGTGGGCTCTGCTGCTGGCGCCGCCGCCGGGCCTGCTGCCGGTGGAACTGGAAGGCGTCGATCTTCAAGTGGAAGGTTGGATCGCCTCCATCCCGGAGCGCCAGTCGCGCAGCACCCGTTTCGAGTTCGTGGTGGACCAGGCGCGGTTCGGCGAGCAGCCCGCGCCGCTGGCCGGCCGGCGCTTGCGACTGTCGTGGTGGGATGACGCCGGGCGCGGCGCGGCGTCCCCCTCGGAGCCACGGGTCGGCGACCGCTGGGATTTCACGGTGCGGCTGAAGCAGCCGCGAGGTCTGCTTAACCCTGGTGGCTTCGACTACGAACGCTGGTTGTACGCCAAGGGTATCGTGGCCACCGGTTCGATCCGCGCCCATCCCCCACCGCGCCGGGTGGCTGAGGCCGAGCGCTATCCGCTCGACCGGCAGCGCCAGCATCTTGCCGAGCGTTTCGAGCAACATCTGTCCGGCCATCCCCAAGCCGCTATCCTGATCGCGCTGACGGTGGGAGAGAGGGGAAGCATGACCCCCTGGCAATGGGAGGTGTTCAACCGCACCGGCACTACCCATCTCATGGCGATTTCCGGGACGCATATCGGCTTGGTCGCCGGCATGGTGTTCGCGCTGGCCTGGACGCTGTGGAGCTGGATTCCCTGGCTGACCCTGCGTTGGCCGGCCACCCGCGCGGCGGCGCTGGCGGCGTTGCTGGGAGCGGGGGGCTACACCCTGCTGTCGGGACTGTCGGTCCCCTCACGGCGGGCGTTTCTGATGCTGGCGGTGGCGATGATCGCGCTGCTGGTCCAGCGCCATCCCGTGCCCGGCCGGATTCTGGCCCTGGCGCTGCTGGCGGTGCTGATCATCGATCCCGGCGCGTCGCTCCAGGTGGGATTCTGGCTGTCGTTCGGCGCGGTGGCGGTGATTCTCTACACCGTCGTCGGCCGCTGGCGCGAGCGCCAGGGCTTCCGGCGCACCGTGGGCCTGCAACTGAGCATCTCGCTGGCGCTGTTGCCGCTGTTGTTGCTGTTTTTCCAGCAATTCCCGCTGCTGTCGCCGCTGGCGAATCTGATCGCCATTCCCTGGGTGGGCAGTACGGTGCTGCCGCTGAGTTTGCTGGCGGTTCTGGCTGGGTTGGTCAGCGATGCGCTGCAAGGCTGGTTGCTGGAATGGGCGGCCCTGACCATGGACGGGTTATGGCAAGTTCTGCGCTGGCTGGATCGGACGCTGGGATTCCTGTGGCCCCGACCGGAGCCGCCGCTGTGGGCGTTGATCCTGGCGTTGCCGGGGATGGCGTTACTGCTGGCGCCGCGGGGTCTGCCCGGGCGCTGGCTGGGTTTGCCGTTGTGTCTGCCGCTGCTGTGGCCGCCGGTCGCCGCGCCGGCGACGGGCGGGTTCTGGTTCACCCTGTTGGACGTGGGTCCGGGGCTGGCGGCCGTGGTGCGTACCCAAAATCAGGTGCTGGTCTACGATGCCGGGCCGCGTCTGGGGGCGACGCTGGACGCCGGCCGCGCCGTACTCGTCCCTTTTCTGCGCCAGCAGGGGGTGACGGAGGTGGATGTGCTGATCGTCAGCCATGCCGATGGCCAGCATACCGGCGGAGTAAGGTCGTTGCGGGAGCTGCTGCCGGTGGCGCGAATTTTGACTTCGGCGCCCGACCAGATTCCCATTGACGGCGCTGAGGCCTGTCGGGCCGGTCAGACGTGGGAGTGGGATGGAGTTCGGTTCCAGATCCTGCACCCGCCGGAGTCCGGTTTCAGCGGCGATGATGCATCCTGTGTGCTCAAGGTGGAGGGCGAGGGCGGGCGGGTGTTGTTGCCAGGCGATATCGAAACCGCCGCTGAAACCACCCTGGCCGTGACTTATGGGACCGGCTTGGTCGCCGAGGTGCTGGTCGCGCCGCATCACGGCCATCGCAATCTGTCCGCGGCAGCGTTTTTGAACGCGGTGCAACCCAATTACATTCTGTTCTCGACCGGCTACCACAACCGGTTTGGTTATCCGCGTCCGGAGACCGTGGCCCGCTATCAGGCAACCGGCGCCACCCTGCTCGATACCGCCCAGGAAGGAGCGATCACCTTCCGGTTGGAGCCGGGCGCCGTGCTGGAACCGCAGCGGTATCGGCGCGAGTATCGGCGGTACTGGACCGCTGCTTCACTACCTTGAACCGAGGCGAGGGAGTGTTTTTTGTGTGGACATGGAGATTCACAGGACTTCGACGCCGCAACCGGGAACGCTGCTGCGGTTTGCCAGGTAATCCAGTATGATGAAACCTCTTAGATGACTCGAAATCCTGTGGCGGCGTGAATCATGAGGGAGGCAGCGGCGTGCTGGAATTGATCGAGGCCGGCGGCTGGTTGATGGCGCCCATTCTGGCCTGCTCGCTGGCGGCGGCGACCATCATCATCGAGCGGTTTTGGGCGCTGCGCCGGGCGCGGGTGTTGCCGGATCAACTCCTGATGATTCTGCGGCGCTGGACGGAGCAGGGGACCGTCAACCGGAAGGATGTCGCCGAATTATCCCTGGGTTCGCCGCTCGGCCGGATCGTGGCGGCCGGATTGGCCAACCACGACCGGGGTCGGGAAATCTTGCGCGAACGGATCGAGGACACCGGCCGCTATGTCGCGCACCGGTTGGAGCGATTTCTCAACACCCTGGGCACCATTGCCGCCATCAGCCCGTTGCTGGGTCTGCTCGGCACCGTGGCCGGCATGATCAAGGTTTTTCAGGTGATCTCGGTGCAGGGTAGCAGTCAATTTGATTTGCTGTCGGTGGGGATCGCCGAGGCGCTGGTGACCACCGCCGCCGGCTTGACCGTAGCGATTCCCAGCTTGTTGTTCTATCGTTACTTCCAGGCGCGGGTGGATGGGTTGGTGGTGCGCATGGAACAGGAGACCTTGCAACTCATCGACCTGCTGGATACCGGGACCGGTGGTGGAGGGCGGCGGCCGTGAACTTGCGCCCCCGCCGCCGTGAAGACCCGGAACTCAGTCTGGTGCCGATGATCGATGTGGTGCTGGTGCTGCTCATTTTTTTCATGGTCACCACCAGCCCGCGCCATGAATCGCAACTGGAACTCCAATTGCCCGAGGCCTCGGGTCGGTCGGCGCCGGAAGAGCGGACGCAACTCACCGTGGAGATCGACGCCGCCGGTCGCTACGCCATCAATGGCCGCCGGCTGGCTGCCGCCGACGCGGAGACCTTGCGGCGGGCATTGCGGGAGGCAGTCGGGGACCAGGAACCGCCGCTGACTCTGCGGGCCGACGGTCGGACGCCTCATCAGGCGGTAGTGACCGTGCTGGAAATCGCCGGCCAATTGGGACTGAAACAACTGGCCATCGCTACCCTGGAGGCGGCGGACGCCTCGCCAGCGCGCGACGCGCGTTCGTCGCCGGAACCCTAGATCATGACTTGGCTGGATCGGTACGGCTATTCCCTGAACCTGGTCGCGGTGCTGCTCTGGCCGTTCAGCCTGCTGTTCGGCCTGGTGGCGCGGACGCGACGATGGCTGTACCGACAGGGACTGTTGCGCAGCGAAGCGGTTGAGGCGCCGGTGATCGTGGTCGGCAATATCAACGTCGGCGGCACCGGGAAGACGCCGCTGGTGATCCGGCTGGTGGAACTGTTCCGGGAGGCTGGTTATCAGCCCGGTGTGGTGAGTCGGGGCTACGGCGGCCAGTCCACCCAGTGGCCGCGCCATGTCACGGTCGATAGCGATCCCCGCCAGGTTGGCGACGAGGCGGTGCTGCTGGCGCGGCGTTGCCGGTGTCCGGTGGTGGTCGCTCCCGATCGGGTCGCGGCGGCGCGGGCGCTGCTCGCGACCTACGATTGCAATGTGATTCTAAGCGATGACGGTTTGCAGCACTATCGCCTGCGGCGCGATATTGAAATCGCCGTGGTGGACGGGTTGCGCCGGCTGGGCAACCGGGCCTGTCTGCCGGCCGGGCCGTTGCGGGAACCACCGTCCCGGCTGCGCGAAGTTGATTTCGTGGTCGGCAACGGCGTGGCCTGTGGCGAGGAATACATCATGTCATTGCAGGGCAATACCGCCTTGAATCTGGCTGATCCCTGGGTCAGCAGCGCCTTGGCCGGATTTCGTCGCGGTACGGTTCACGCGGTGGCCGGCATCGGCGATCCGCGGCGCTTTTTCGATCATCTGCGCCATGCCCGGCTGCGGATCATCGAACATCCATTTCCAGACCACCACCTGTTCCGCCCCGAGGATTTGCAATTCCAGCCGGATTTGCCTGTGCTGATGACGGAAAAGGATGCGGTAAAATGCCGGTCCTTCGCGCTGGAAGAAGGCTGGTACGTGCCGGTCGATGCCCAGTTGGACCCGGAATTTGAGGAAGAGGTGCTCAAGCGGCTGGCGACAGTGGCCATGGCCAAAGGGATACAGCGTCAACCGCGAAGCGCGCGCCGCGCGGCGCCCCGACCTTCGAACAGACCGTCCATCGACGACGAGGTGAAAGACAGTGGACAAGAAACTGCTGGATATTCTGGTGTGCCCGGTCAGCAAAGCCCCGCTGGCGTACGACAAGGCCCGGCAGGAACTGATCTGCGAGGAGAGCCGGTTGGCCTATCCGATTCGCGACGGTATTCCGGTGATGCTGGAGTCGGAGGCGCGGCGACTGACGAACGACGAGGTGAATACAAACGCGGAGAATTCCATTGAGTGAAACCGGGTTCGGTTTTCGGGTGGCGATTCCCGCGCGACATGCCTCGAC
>JAWOHQ010000138.1:0-2611 GCA_046485105.1 Candidatus Competibacteraceae bacterium
GGCTGACGTAATGCACTGTGGGAACGCCATGGGCGCGCAGCCGGCGTTCCCACAGTGCATTACGTCAGCCCCTCGGTCTGGGCGTGGCGGCCGTGGCGAGTTCGCAAGGTCGCCCGGGCGGTGAGTCTGATGCTGACGCTGCTGCCGTTCGAGGCGGTTTTTTACCGGGATCATGGGGTGCCGGTGCGGCATGTCGGTCATCCCCTGGCTGATACCATTCCCTTGCGTAGCGATCCACTATTGGCGCGGCGATCGTTGAATCTGGAGTGGCCGGGGCAAGCGACGGTCGTCGCTCTGCTGCCCGGCAGCCGGTTGGGCGAAGTCAGCCGACTGGGACCGGTGTTTCTGGAAACCGCGCGCTGGTTGCACGCGCGCCGCCCCGATCTGCGGTTCCTGATTCCGGCGGCGACTCCCCGCTTGCACGAAGTCTTGACGGCGCTGCGGGAGCACTATGCGTCGACGCTGCCGCTGATGCTGGTGCAGGGGCATTCCCGCGCGGCGATGGCCGCCGCTGACGTGGTGTTGCTCGCCTCCGGGACTGCGACGCTGGAGGCGATGCTGCTCAAGCGGCCGATGGTGGTGGCGTATCGGGTGGCGCCGGTAACCGCCTGGTTGGCCCGGCGCTTGTTGCTTGTTTCCCATTTCGCCTTACCCAATCTGCTGGCGGGGCGCGAGTTGGTCCCGGAGTTTATTCAGGACGCGGCGACGGTGGCGAATCTGGGGCCAGCCGTGTTGCGTTGGCTGGATGATGCCGAGGCCCGCGAGGCGCTGGTGGCGGAGTTTGACGTACTACATGGCGGCTTGCGCCGCGACGCCAGCCAACAGGCCGCGGCGGCCATCGCGGAGTTGCTAGGGTCAGTTTGAGGTGCGTTCATCCTTCATCCTTCATCCTTCATCCTTCATTAAATCCTGGGGTTGAATGGTTTCGAGACGGTGTAAGATATTTTTCAGTTTGTCCAGGCCACTCACTAGGCTCTGGTTCAAGATTTTATCGAGCAAAGGATCTTGTAATTGCACCTCCGTCGCCTGAATCTGGTCTAGCGCATCGGACAGATTAACCGTGTATTGCTGCCAGCTCGCAGCCAGTTCCCGCAGTTGTGCGGCGGCCGTGGTGGGCGAGTTCAGGTCGATTTGATCGGGCAAATTCGCGCGCAACGCAACCGCTTCTTGACTGAGTTGGCGGCTGACTTCATCCAACCGCTCGACTGAACCAACCAAGGGGCCGGGAACCTTATTTTTCAGAATCGCCCCGGCGCTCACCAAAACCGTCAGCGGCGTATTCAATTCGTGGAGCAGGGAATGCACGACTTGCGATGTGGTGGTCATAAGGGTTCTCTTACCGTGGGACGGGATCGCTTCAGGAAATCCAGAGTTATGGTGTTCGGCTAGTGAGTAGCTGGTTTGCCGGGCGCCGTCGGCCGGCTTCAGGGATCGGGAGCCTCGATGACCGAGACTCCCGCTTCGGACTCGGGGCGATGTTCGCGCACCCACGCCAGCCCAGCGGTGATCGCCGCCTCGGCGGTGGGATAGTAGGCCATTTGTTCGAGCAATTGCCCCTGGTCCATCAGCATCACCACATAGGGTCTCTCCAGGTTGGCATTACAGGAAAAACGACTGACTTCCAAGGTCAAAGCCATAACGGTAAACCTTTACGATGGATGGGAGACTGCCGAAGTCCGACGCCCGCGTGGATCGTGGCTGCATGATGGCGACGGACGAAGCCTGCGAGCAAAGTGAATAAGTGAATATTAGCCATTCTGATCCGACCGCGCCCAACTTATGCCCCTTTCCGCCCGCCACTCCGGCGCTCTCGATCCACTGGATGTCCTGAGCGCTTTTGTCCAGCGTCACCCGCGCCTGTTCGTGTTGACGGGCGCTGGTTGCAGCACCGATTCCGGCATTCCCGATTACCGGGACCATAACGGCGACTGGAAGCATCGCCAGCCCGTGCGCTATCATGACTTCGTCGGCAGCGCGAGAACCCGCCAGCGGTACTGGGCGCGCAGCCTGCTCGGCTGGCCGGCCTTCGCCCGCGCCCGCCCCAACGCGACCCACGCGGCTCTGGCCCAACTGGAAGCCGCCGGCTTCGTGCATCAACTGGTCACCCAGAACGTGGATGGCCTGCATCAGCAAGCCGGCAGCCGGCGGGTGATCGACCTGCACGGCCGACTTGACCGGATCGTCTGTCTGGATTGTGGAACCCGCGGAACGCGAGCGGCCCTGCAAGACGCGCTGAAGAAAAATAACCCGGCCTTCGCGGCGCTGGCGGCGACGGTCGGTCCGGACGGCGACGCCGTCTTGGACGAGGTGGATTTCAGCGGTTTCCGGATTCCGCCCTGTCCGCGCTGCGGCGGGATGTTGAAACCCGCCGTGGTGTTCTTCGGGGAAACCGTGCCGAAACCCCGGGTCGAGCGCGCCCGTCAGCGGTTGACGGAAGCCGATGCATTGTTGGTGATCGGTTCCTCGCTTATGGTGTTTTCCGGTTACCGCTTCTGTCGCTGGGCCGCCGCCCACGGTCAGCCGGTCGCCGCCATCAACCTGGGCCGCACTCGCGCCGACGACGAACTGGCGCTGAAGGTGAATCTGTCCTGCGCGCCAGCCCTGAACGGCC
>JAWOHQ010000216.1:0-3899 GCA_046485105.1 Candidatus Competibacteraceae bacterium
ATGGATGAGGAGTTGGCTTTCACGCTGGCCAGTCGTGGGGTCCTGACCATGGAGGATCTGGCTGAGTTGTCAGTAGATGACCTGAATGAAATCACCGGGTTGGATGATGAGCGGGCCGCTAAACTGATCATGACGGCGCGTGCGCCTTGGTTTTCGAAGTGATGGGCGGTGGGACTGACCCGTCCTGGGGGTGGACAATGACGGATGTAACGGTCAAGCAATTTGCCACGGTCGTCGGCATACCGGTGGATCGCTTGTTGGAGCAGTTCGCCGAGGCTGGCATCACGGTTGCTGGCGTGGAAGCCACGATCACGGAAAAACAGAAGATGGATTTGTTGGCGCACCTGCGCAAGAGCCATGGTGGCCGACTGGTCCAGAATGCGGCCGAACCCAGGAAAATCACGCTCAAGCGTAAGACGCATAGCGAAATCCGGATGGTCGGTGGCGCGGCCGGTCAAGTGAAAACCGTCAGCATTGAGGTCCGTAAGAAACGGACTTATGTCAAGCGCAGCCTCATGGGCGAAGAAGCTTCCCGCCCTACGGAAGCCGAAGCCCGTACCGGGGCGCCGACGCCCGTCGCGCTGGAAGTTGAGGAACGGCTTCGGGAAACCGCCGCCGAGGAGGAAGCTCGCCGCCAGGCGGCCGAGGAGGAAGCTCGCCGCCAGGCCGCCGAGGAGGAAGCCCGCCGCCAGGCCGCCGAGGAGGAAGCCCGCCGCCAGGCCGCCGAGGAGGAAGCCCGCCGTCAGCCAGTGGAGGGTCTCGTCGATTCCGGGCCAGTCGAACCCGCGGTTCGCACACCCGTCGATATGGCCGCGGCCACCGCGCAGCGGCGGGGCGGAACCACCGACGCGGGCTTCAAGACCAAGAGGTCGCTGTCGGCTCCAACGTCGGAGGCCAAGCCGGCCAAGAAGCGCCCGGAAGCACCCGGTCGCGGCGCCGTCAAGGCCCGCGGCCCCGGCAAGACCGAGAGCGTCGGCCCGCGCCGGGATGGCGTCTCCGGCGATGCGCGGTCACCGCGTCCCGGGCGCGGTGATGCGCCGGACACTTCGGGCCGGAGCGATCGCCGCCGATCCAGAAAGACCAAGGGCGCTAAACCCGCCGCGCCGGCCCAAGCCCCGCAACGGCATGGTTTCGCCAAGCCCACCGCGCCGATGGTCCGCGAAGTGGTTCTACCCGAATCGATCAGCGTGACCGATCTGGCCCAGAAGATGTCGGTCAAAGCGACCGAAGTCATCAAGACGTTTCTCAAAATGGGCCTGATGGTCACCATCAATCAGGTGATCGATCAGGAAACCGCCGCGCTGGCCGTCGAAGAGATGGGCCACACCTATAAACTGCTCAAGGAAAACGCCCTGGAGGAAGCGCTGGCCGCTGAAAGCGGCGGCGAAGCCTTGCCGCGTCCGCCCGTGGTGACCATCATGGGCCACGTGGACCATGGCAAGACCTCCCTGCTCGACCATATCCGCCGGACCCGGGTCGCGGCCGGCGAAGCGGGGGGCATCACCCAGCATATCGGCGCCTACCACGTCCGCACCCCGAAAGGGGTTATCACCTTTCTCGACACGCCGGGCCACGCCGCATTCACCGCCATGCGCTCGCGCGGCGCCAAAGCCACCGACGTGGTGGTGTTGGTGGTGGCGGCCGACGACGGAGTGATGCCGCAAACCCTGGAGGCCATCCAGCACGCGCGCGCCGCGAACGTGCCGATCGTGGTGGCGGTTAATAAGATGGACAAGACCGCCGCCGATCCGGAGCGGGTCAAGAGCGAGTTGTCCGTGCAAGGCGTCATCTCCGAGGAGTGGGGGGGCGATACCCTGTTCTCCTACGTATCCGCCAAGGGCGGCACGGGCATCGATCAATTGCTGGATCAGATTCTGGTGCAATCCGAGGTGCTGGAATTGCAGGCGCCGGTGGACGGTCCCGCCAAGGGCGTGGTGATCGAATCGCGGCTGGACAAGGGGCGCGGTCCGGTGGCGACCATCCTGGTGCAGAGCGGCACCCTGCGCAAGGGCGACATGATTCTGAGCGGCCTCGAATACGGCCGGGTCCGCGCCATGCTCAATGAAGCGGGTCAGGGGGTGAGCGAAGCCGGCCCGTCGATCCCAGTGGAAATTGTCGGCTTGTCGGGTACGCCCAAGGCGGGCGATGAAGTGATCGCGGTCGCCGACGAACGCAAGGCCCGCGAAATCGCCCTGTTCCGCCAAGGCAAGCAGCGCGAGGCGCAATCCGCCAAGCAGGCCGTCAATCTGGAAGATGTCTTCGGGCAGTTCGAAGCCGGACAGAGCAATGTGCTGAACGTGGTGCTCAAGGCCGACGTGCAGGGTTCGGCCGAGGCCATCGTCGATGCCTTGAACCGGCTGTCCACCGACGAGGTGCGGGTCAAGATCGTCGCCAGCGGCGTCGGCGGCCTCAACGAATCCGACGTGAATCTGGCCAAGACCTCGAATGCAACCCTGATCGGTTTTAATGTACGCGCGGACAGCGTGGCCAAAAAACTGGCCGACGAGGAAGGCTTGAAGCTGCGTTACTACAGCGTCATCTACGAACTGATCGATGACGTGAAGCACGCCTTGGTCGGCATGCTCAAGCCGGAGTTCAAGGAGCAAATCATCGGCTTGGCCGAAGTGCGCGGCGTGTTCCGCTCGCCCAAATTCGGAGTGGCGGCTGGCTGCATGGTCGTGGATGGCGTGGTGCGGCGCAGCAGCCCGATCCGGGTGCTGCGCAACAACGTGGTGGTTTTCGAGGGTGCGCTGGATTCGCTGCGGCGCTTCAAGGACGATGTAAGCGAAGTGCGCGCCGGCATGGAATGTGGCATGGGCGTGCGCAACTACAACGACATCCGCGAAGGCGATCATATCGAGGTCTACGAACGGGTGCAGGTGGCGCGGACTCTGTAGTGACTGGACCGCTTACAGCGTAAAGACGAATCATGGCTCGATCGGCAACTCCCTCTTCTCCGCGCGCCCGGCGGGTCGGCGAGCAGATTCGCCGCGACCTGGCGGAGCTGATTCGCGGCGAGTTGCGCGATCCCCGGTTGACGCTGGTGTCGCTGACCAGCGTCGAGGTCAGCCGTGACCTGGCGTATGCCCGCATTTACGTCACGCTGCTGGGCGATCCGGCCGAACGGGCCGCGCGGGTCGCCGAACTCAACCGCGCCGCGCCGTTGCTGCGGCGCGAACTGGGCCGGCGCATGCATATCCGCACCGTTCCGAAATTGGAGTTCCGCTACGACGAAGTGGTGGAATACGGCGCGCGGTTGTCGGCCCTGATCGACGCTGCGGTGGCCACCGACGCCAGCCGGCATCACGACCCGGAGGATACGGATTCGGAGAATCCCGCTTGACGGCGCGCGACCGTCGTTCGGTGAGCGGCGTGCTGCTGCTGGACAAGCCGGTGGGTTGGACCTCGAACGCGGCGTTGCAGGCGGTCAAACGGTTGTATCGCGCGCAAAAGGCCGGACACACCGGCAGTCTCGATCCGCTGGCCAGCGGCTTGTTGCCCCTCTGTCTAGGCGAAGCCACCAAACTGTCCGGACTGTTGCTGAACGCCGATAAGAGCTACCGGTTTATCTGCCGGCTGGGCGCGACCACTACGACCGGCGACGCGGATGGCGAGATCGTCCTCACCCGGCCGGTCGGCGGATTGAGCCGCGCGCGGGTGGAGGACGCGCTCCAGCATTTCAGGGGCGTGATCCGGCAGGTGCCGCCGATGTACTCCGCCCTGAAGCGCGACGGCCAGCCGCTGTACAAGCTGGCCCGGCAGGGCCTTGAAGTCGAGCGGGAGCCGCGTGAAGTAACCATTCACGAACTGCGCCTGCTCGACTTCAAGGCCCTGCCGGGCCAGCTTGTACAGCGGCTGGCCGTCGCGCTTCAGGGCGGAGTACATCGGCGGGACCTGCC
>JAWOHQ010000279.1:0-3238 GCA_046485105.1 Candidatus Competibacteraceae bacterium
CCCATCAGGGCCAGGCCGAACAGCGCCGCCGGCTCCGGCGTCCCTCCTCCGGTGAAAACCGCGCCGCTCGCGAGCGGCGCGGCCGGATTGCCGTAGGCCCGTTCGGTCGTGCCCTGGACTTGGGCTGCCGGGACCGGCAGCGTCGGGGTGGTTGCGGGATGGGGATTGTAGACTTTCTCCGACACCGCGACGAACGCGGTCCACGGCGTCGTCAGGGCGAATTGCAACCCCAATTCGGTGATCCGCTGCTTGAGGACATCGGCATCGACGGCTTCGGCGCCTCGCCGCTGCGCGCCGGTCGTCAACTGATAGTGCAAGTCGCCGATTAGAGAACGCGCCCAAATGATCGGCACCGCTTCGCCCTCCGTGCTGGCCTCCGGCAGATCGACTTGCAACGGCAGGGTCGCCGGGCGGCCGTGGACCAAACCACGCACCGTGATTTCATGCCGGCCGGGGTTGCCGTAACGGCCCTGAACGCGCAGGGACTGCCCGGCGAACAGGTCGGGAATTCGGTCGGGACTCCGGGCGCTGACTTCCATCCCGCCCCAGTCGATTTCAATATCCGTCAACACCGGCGATTGCAGGCGGTCGGCCAGCTCGCCGGCCACCTTCTCCAGGTCCTCGGTGGGGTCCATGTAACGGGTGAAGCCGCGTCCGACCCGACCCATCTCGCTCATCAGATAGCGGTTGACCCCGGTTCCCACGCCAAAAGTGTACAACCGCGCGTCGCCGAGATGGGTCTGGAGCAGTTTCAGGATCTCCGCTTCGTTGCCGATGTAGCCGTCGGTCAGGAAGGTGACCAGACGCAGGGCGCCAGTCGGAACCGGTGGAGCCAGGGCCTGGCGGATGCCGGCGCTCATCTCGGTGCCGCCTTCGCCATCGAGCGCATCGGTGTAGCGCAGGCCGGCCTGGATGTTTTGGGGCGTCGCCGGCAGTGGCTGGGCGGAGAATTCGGTGGCGGCGTCGCTGAAGCGGATGATGCGGAAGCTGTCGGTGGGCCGCAGCCGCCGCAGCGCCGCCCGCATGAACGCCTTGCTGGCGTCCATCGGCAAACCGTGCATCGAACCGGAGCAGTCCAGCACGAACACCATCTCGCGGGGGGTGATGTCCGCTTCCGCCGGAACCTGGGGCGGTTCGAGCAGGAGGCTGAAGAAACCGCCGCGCGCGTCGCGGTAGGCCAGCAAACCCGCCTGGGTCCGCGTTCCCGCCAGGGTGTAGCGCAGCACGAAATCGCGGTTGTCCAGGGTCCGGCCGCTGGCCAGCCGCACCTCGGCGCGGTCCTCCTCCGGCGTTTCCGCGACGATCGGATGCGTGCGGCTTTCGATGTTCGCGATCGCCATGCCGGCGTTGAGGCGAACGACCAGGCCCACCCGTTCCGGGTCGATCTGCTCGGGGACGCGCAGTTCGAACACCGGTGGGTAGGCGGGCAACTGTTCGACTTCCCACTGGCCATAGACGGTTTGGCTATTGGCGGGCGTCGCGCCGCCGGCGGTCCCGGTTCCGGCGCTCCACTGCTGGACGCCGCCCCTGGGTGCGGGTTGATCTGGCGCGACCCCCGCGCCCTGGGGCTGATAGCGCGGTCCCACCACCAGCGGGATGACCAGCTCATAAGCGCCGTCCACGCGGGGTACGGTCTGGACGTAGGTCAGCGTCACCTCGATCGGCAAACCCGGCATCAGATTGGCGATGTCCTGGGTGAACATATTGGGGCGATGCTGGCTCAGCAACGCGGCGCTGCGGCCCTCGCTTTGCGCTTTCTCGAACGTGGCGCGGGCTTCCTCGACGCGCTGGATTTTGGCCCGAACCCGCTCGTCGCCGACCTCCATCGTCATGGCGTTGACGGCGGCGTTCTCGTTCAGGGGAAACAGATAGGTCGCATGGACCGCCCGGTCCAGGGGATTGGCGAAGGTTTGGGTGACCGTGACCGACGCCACGTCGCCCCGCACGTCGGCGGCGATGTCGGTTTTGAGCAGCGGCAAAGTCACGGGTTTGCCGTCCACCCGCGCTTCGATGCGTCCGCCGAGATCGTCGGGAACGGCGGGCAGCGCGCCGGACCCCGGCAGCCAGACTAGAAGGCCGAACAGGATCAGTGAGCGGTTTTTCATGAGTGAATCCTCGCAAGGTTAGAGTGTTACAGGCAGGGGTTGAAGATGGGTTGGGGATGGCAGGGGTAAATCCAGCGCCCGCCACACCGCGATATCAAAGTGTTCCGCCGCGTCCGCCGGCAGATCCCAGGGCGCGATCCGCTGGATCATCCGCCAGCTCGTGCCGGGCGCTTGCAGCCACCGCCACACCGCCTCGGCGACGTGGGTGGTCCGTTCCCCCCGCTCCGAGACATAGGTCACGGCGACCCGCCAGACCCGCCCTTGCGGGTCGGCGCTGCGATACACCGCGCTGGGAAAGGGTCCGCCGATCTGGCCGAGATAGCGCACCGCGTGACCGGCGCCGCTCAGGCACTCTTCGGGGGAATGAAGATGGCGCAGCGGGGCGGTGGTGCTCACCACCAGCAGGCCGTGGGGGCCATAGGCCGCTCGCGCCGCGCCGCCGCCGTAACGGGTGAAGTACGCTTGCTCCCGTGGAGTCAGCACGCCGGGCCGCGCGGCGTAAACGGCGAGGTAGCCCGGCAATTCCGGCGCGGGCAGCGGCCGGGCCACGTCCACCGGTTGCGGCGGCAACGCGACGATTCCGGCGCAGACGGCCAGGAACGCCAGGCCGGCGCGCGGCTGGACCGCAGAGAGTCGTAAGGCGTCGCAACCGGCGTTAGCGGGCGTTGCCGGAACCGGGAGCGGATCGCCGCGTCCGAACCGCGCCCAGAGCAGGATGGGCAGCACCGACAGCGTCAGCGTGAGGAGGCCGATCGTGCTGTGCCATGGCTCGGCCAGCACGTCCACGCCGCCCAGCGCCTCGCGATGGACCATGCCCAGCGCCAGCACGACGATGCGCAGGCTGTTTGCCCAGCGCCGCCGCCGCCAGCGTCAGCAGCGCCCCCAGACTGGCCTGGCGGAACGTCGGACGGGTCAACGCCGCGAGGGCGACGTAGAGCAGCAGGCAGGGCTGTTCAATGCTTCTCAAGTAATTCATTCTATGGGCTTTTCAGACGATAGGATGCACTGATGCTGTTGCCGACCTTTCTCGCCGCGATTCCCGATCACCGCCGTCCTCAAGGTCGGCTGTATGGCTTGGAGCACCTGCTGTTGTTCAGCATTCTGGCGCTCTTGTCGGACGCCACGTCGTACCG
>JAWOHQ010000368.1:0-3135 GCA_046485105.1 Candidatus Competibacteraceae bacterium
GCCCGCGCCAACTGGTCCTCCGCCCACGCCGGCAGCGCCCCGAAGCGCCGAATTAACTGCCGACGCAGCAAGGCGACTTCCCCTTCCTGGCGGCCTTCCTGGCGGCCTTCCTGCTTCCACTGTTGCGTCCAGTCCACCACCCGTTCGCTGAGCATGATGCGCGCCTCCTCCAGATCGTTCAGTTCGGGCAACTCCACCCCCGGCAAACCGGGCGCGGAAAAACGCCTCGCGCAGCCACAGCACGAAGCTGCGCCGCAGTTCCGCCTGTTCTTCATCGGCCAACCAGGCCGCCAGGGCGCTCACCACCTCGCGCACCGTCTCCGGACCGCGACTGCCCTCCAGCCGGAACAGCGCCGCCGCCAGATTGCGCAGGGTCGATAACTCGGCATCGGCATACGCGTTCTCGTCGATCAGCACGTAGCGCAATTGCGGCCGATAGACCTCCAGGCCCGCCGGACCAAGGGCGATCAATTCCGCCAACTCCGTCGCCGCCGTCCAACGCCGCCGGCCATTGTACAACACCACCGGCACCACCGGCGGCAGCCGTCGCCCTCGTTCGCCCCGCGGCGCGCGCACCGCCACTGGGTCGTAGAGGGTGAGCAGGCGCGCTCGGCGTTCATGCGCTGGAACCGTCTTCGGCGGGGACGAGAGGCTCAAGCGTCTCGATCAGTGGGGCGATATCCGCGTCGATCACATGCCAGACCAGATCCAGATCGACGACCGCGTAACCGTGGATCAGCCGATGTCTCATTCCTGTGAGCGCTTGCCAAGGTATCGTCGGCAGGGCCGCCGTCGTGTCGGGCGAGACATGGCCAGCGGCTTCGCCGATGACTTCAAGCGAGCGGATGATGGCGTTTTGATGGAGTCGGCTGGACAGAAACCGTTTCTCGGTCAATCCGTCCGCGAATTCCAGCGCGTCGCGTGCGGCGAGCAGCATGTCCAGCAGTCGTGCCGCGTCCCGCTCCGGTATCTCAGCCATAAATCGACTCCAGCCCCCGCAGGATCGATCGGCGACGGATGTAGTTGCGGCTGTTCTCCAGCGCGTGGCGCTCGACCAGATCGACCGGTCGCTGAAGCAGTTGCGCCAAATCCCGCTCAAGGCCGAGGTAGCGCTGAAGCGGCGACGCCGCGCCTGTGTCATCCTCGAACTCGACCAGGAAGTCCGCATCGCTGCGATCGGGATCGAAGTCCGTTCCGCGTGCGGCGGAGCCGAAGAGATCCAGACGCCGCACACCATGGCGGCGGCAGATTTCCGCGATCTCAAGTGCCTTTTGGGTGATGGTCGGGTGCATGCATTTTGCGTGTGTCAGTCGGTCTTATAAATTTTAAAAGCTCAAGTTATTCACGGACAATCCCGGGGTTAAGTTTTAAGGGGTAGGGGAGTCATCGCGGCCCTCAATGGCCGGGATGGCCCAACACCTCGATCAAGGTCGCCGCGTCCAGCACCCGATCCCCCCAGGTCTCCAACTCCTCAATGGAAGCCCGCGCCAGATGTTCATCCGCCCACGCCGGCAGCGTCCCAAACCGGCGAGCCAGCTGCCGGCGCAGCAAGGCGGCTTCGCCTTCCTGCTTCCACTGTTGCGTCCAGTCCACCACCCGTTCGCTGAGCATGATGCGCGCCTCCTCCAAGTCATTCAGTTCGGGGACCGTCAAGCCAGACCAATCACCAGCGCCAGCAATCGATTGAGTTCGACCTGTTGTTGATCGGTAAGCCGTCCGATGACCGGTCCGACCTTGGTCACGGGCAGGGTTAAAATCCGATTGATCTGGACCTGAGAGGTCAGACCCAGACCGTTCTCCGGCGTCGGTTCCACCGTAAGACGCAGCAGGGGCGCATCCCGCACGGCACCGGTCATCAGGGCTACGATGGTGCCGCGGGGTTCGGCCTGATTGAGTGGATCGCCTTGAATGATCACCGCTGGCCGGGGTTTTCCGTAATCACCCGGCGCCGCGACGGTCACGAGGTCACCGCGCCGCATCAATCGCTCCAGTCGGCCGCTTTCTCGATGAATTCCAGGGTTTCAAGGTCTTCATCCGCGTTTTCGATCAGGGCTAACTGACGGCGCAGTTCCTCCTGGAAGTGGGGGAGAGTGACATCGGGCGCCCATAAATGAATCCGACGCAGGCCCTCGGTCTTCAAGGGTTTTCGGTCGCGCCGAAGTTCGCCCGGATTTTGCTTCACGGATGACATGCTGGCCTCTCACAAGGTTTTATAAAGGGTAGAAGAGTCATCCCAGTCCACAATGCTCGGGATGGCCCAACACCTCGACCAAGGTCGCCGCGTCCAGCCCTCACCCGCCTCGGGAGAGGTCGTGGATGAAACTGGACGACCAAAAGCTTAAAACCAAAAACTCAAACCCGGTGATCGGCCCCACTGTCGAACCTTTTCAGGCGAAAGGCGTTCAGGGCGTCGCTCATCCCGCCGCCGGCCGATCAATTCCGCTCCGGCCCGAGCAGGTCAGCCAGATCCGCCGCGTCGAAAATCCGTTCCGCCCACACTTCCAACTGCGCCGCGTTCGCCTGCCCCAGTCGGGCCACCGCCCATGCCGGCAACTCGCCAAACCGTCGGCGGAGCTGCTTGCTCAAGATGGCCAGCGCCTCTTCCTGGCGGCCTTCGAGGCGGCCTTTCTTCTCACCGATGCCCACCAGTTCCTGGTAGGCGCGCGTTTCCTCCAACGGCGTCAATACGTGCAACATGTGCATGATCTCCTCGTAAGTTCGGCCCTGGTACCGCTCCAGCAGCCAGGACAGAAACACATCCAGCAACACCGACGCCTCCGGCGCGGCCAACGCCTCCAGCCGCCGCCACGCCGCGGGCGCCTGTTCCGCCAGGGTCCGGTCGTCCGCCCGCAGCGGGAGAAACACCGCCAGCAAGGGATGATCCGGTTGCCGGCGTTCCGCGTCCCGCAGCACCCCATCCAGATAGACCGGGCGCAGCAGGGGGACCGTGCCCCAAACACCCTACCCAGGGCGAATCCGGCTCGTCCGCCCGCGCATCCAGCAACAGCGGCAGCCCGTAGACCGTCCGCCCGGGATAGGTCTTGCGATACAGGGCGATTTCTTGCCCCAGCCGATCGTACACATCGCCGCTGCGCCGCGCCTGAATCTCAATAAGGTAAACCGGTCCCGCGCCAC
>JAWOHQ010000048.1:0-2537 GCA_046485105.1 Candidatus Competibacteraceae bacterium
TGGCCGTCGAGGTCGATGAAGAACACGTAATCCCACATGCCGCGCCGCGAGGGCCGTGATTCGATCCGATTCATGCTGACGTTGTTGCGGGCCAGCGGCTCCAGCAGCCGGAACAGCGCGCCGGGTCGATTGAGCGAGGACACCAGCAACGCGGTCTTGTCGTCGCCGGACGGCACGATCGGCTGGCCACCGATGATCAGAAACCGGGTCGTGTTGTTCGGCTCGTCCTCGATGCTCCGCACCAAAGTCGGCAATTGGTAGATATCGGCCGCGCACTGCCCGGCGATCGCCGCCGCTTCCGCGTCGTCGCGCGCCCGCAACGCCGCCTCGCCGTTGCTGCTGACCTCGATCTGCTCGACCCGAGGCAGATTGAGGTCCAGCCACTCCCGGCATTGCGCCAGGGATTGCCGGTGAGAATAGATGCGGCGGATGGCCGGAAGATCGGCGGCGCGGGTGATCAGATGATGGTTGATGCGCATTTGCACTTCGCCGCAGATCCGCAGCGGCGATTGTAAAAACATATCCAGGGTGTGATTGACCACGCCCTCGGTGGAATTCTCCACCGGCACCACGCCGTAATCGGCGGAATCGGCCTCGACCTCGCGGAACACCTCGTCGATGGCCCGCAGCGGAATGCTGTGGATGGAATGACCGAAATGCTTGAGCGCGGCGGCCTGGGTGAACGTGCCTTCCGGACCGAGAAAGGCGATTTTCAGCGGTTCCTCCAGCGCCAGACAGGCCGACATAATTTCCCGAAACAACCGGACCATTTCCTCATTGCTGAGCGGCCCCTGGTTGGCTTCGATCACCCGCCGCAGCACTTGCGCCTCGCGTTCGGGGCGGTAGAAATTACCGGTGGCGCCGGATGCCTGCTTGATCGCGCCCACTTGCTGCGCGCAGCGCGCCCGTTCGGCGATCAATCCCTGAATCCGCCGATCCAGCGCGTCGATCTGTTCGCGCAGCGCTTGCAGGCGATCCGCTTCGTTCATGCCGCCTCCCCATCGTCCCCGGCGTCTTCTCCCCCCGTCGGATCGCCCCCATTCTCGGGCAGGTCGCCGTGGTCGTCCTCGATCTCGCCCATGCTCTCGATCTTCTCGACGCCGATCACTTTTTCCGAACCGTGCAGATTGATCAATCGCACTCCCTGGGTGTTGCGCCCGACCAGGGAGATTTCGCCGACTCGAGTCCGCACCAGAGTGCCGCCGTCGGTGATCAGCATGATCTCGTGATCGCTCTCCACCTGCACCGCGCCGACGACCTGCCCGTTACGCTCGGAGGTCTGGATGGCGATGACGCCCTGCCCGCCGCGGCCCTTACGGGGATAATCGGCGACCGGAGTCCGCTTGCCGTAGCCGTTCTCGGTCACAGTCAGCACCGCGCCTTCCTCGACGACGATCAGGGCGATGACTTTCTGCCCTTCGTCCAGGCGAATGCCGCGCACTCCGCAGGCCGAACGACCGGTGATCCGCACCTCGGTTTCGCCGAACCGCAACGCCTTGCCGGCGTCGGTGAACAGCATGATGTCGCGCTGGCCGCTGGTCAGCGCGACGTTGACCAGTTGATCGCCCTCGCGCAGGTCGATGGCGATGATGCCGCTGGGGCGCGGGCGGGAATACTCCGACAGCGGGGTTTTCTTGACCGTGCCGGCGGCGGTGGCGAAGAACACATAGTGATCGGCGCTGAACTCGCGCACCGCCAGCACCGCGTTGATCCGCTCCCCTTCCTCCAGCGGCAGCAGATTGATCATGGGCCGACCGCGCGCGGCCCGGCTGGCTTGCGGCAGTTCGTAGACTTTTTTCCAGTAGACCCGGCCGCGGTTGGAAAAGCACAACACCATGTCGTGGGTGCTGGCGATGAACAGTTTGTCCACGAAATCCTCTTCCCGAACCGTGGTCGCCGCCCGCCCTCGCCCACCGCGCCGTTGCGCCCGGTAGAGCGACAGCGGCTGCGATTTCACATAACCGGCGTGCGACAGGGTCACCACGACGGTTTCCTCGGTGATCAGATCCTCCAGATTGAGGTTCAGTTCGTCGGGCAGGATCACGGTGCGGCGGGCGTCGCCGTACTGGGCGCGCAACTCCTGGAGTTCGGCGCGAATCACCGCCGTCAACCGTTCCGGCACGGTGAGAATCTCCAGATAATCCTGGATGCGGTGCAACAGTTCCTGGTATTCGTCCAACAGCTTCTGCTGCTCCAGGCCGGTCAGCCGGTGCAAGCGCAGATCCAGGATCGCCTGGGCCTGCGCCGGCGACAGCCGATAGCCTTCCGCGCTCAAGCCGAACCCGGCTGGCAATTCCTCGGGCCGCGAACTGTCCGCTCCGGAGCGGGCCAGTAACTCCATCACCAGGCCCGGCGCCCACACCCGTTCCAGCAGCCCGGCCCGGGCCGCGGCGGAATCGGCGGCGGCGCGAATCAGGGCGATCAGCGAATCCAGGTTGGCCAACGCCACCGCCAGCCCCTCGACGATGTGGGCGCGCTCGCGGGCCTTGCGCAGATCGAACACGGTGCGCCGCACCACCACCTCGCGGCGATGCGCC
>JAWOHQ010000084.1:0-2726 GCA_046485105.1 Candidatus Competibacteraceae bacterium
AAAATGCCATGAGGCCCTTCGCCAGGCCCGGTGGCCCGAGGGCTTGCTGGTTGCACAATAAACCGAACTGACTGGAATCCATATTGAGCCATGATTTTTTCAATCACTGCAAGCCATCACCAACCCAGGACCCTCCATGCTATATCTCGATCTTCCGACCACCGCTGACATCACCGATCTTGCCGCGCAACGCAACGACCTCAGCGTCTCGATCTTTCTGCCGACCACCCCCGTCAGTCTGGAAACCGACGCGGATCGCATCCTCCTGAAGAATCTGGCCAAGGAGGCGCTCGATCAGTTGCAGGCCGCCGGCGCCGACAAGCGCCGGGTCAATCCCCTGATCGAGGAAGTGGAAGACTTGATCGATGACGATGAATTCTGGCGTTTCCAAGCCCATGGCCTGGCGATCTACGTCACCCCCAACAACCTGCGGACCTTTCGGGTGCCGAATGCCCTGGAACCCCTGGTCAAGGTCTCCGACCGCTTTCACCTCAAGCCACTGCTGCGCGCGATCAACTTCGGCAATGCCTGTTACGTGTTGGCGCTGGCGGATGGGGGCGTGCGCCTGATCGAGGTCTCGGCGGACCTGCCCGCCGAGACGGTCAAGGTCGAGGGACTACCCACCGACGCCGCTTCGTCGGTGGGTCAGGCGAGCATCGCGACCCGCTCCTACAGCGGGCGCATCGGTGGCTCGGAGGGCAAGAAGGTCCGGCTGCGGCAGTACGCGCGCCAGGTGGATGCGGCCCTGCGCGGGCTCCTGGCCGGCCAGACCCTTCCTCTGATCCTGGCCTCGGTGGAAAGTCTCGGGGCCATCTACCGCTCGATCAATACCTATCCGCACCTGGCCGCCCCAGGCATCGAAGGCAATCCGGAGCGCCTGTCTCCGGCGGAACTGGCCGCCGCTGCCCGCCCCATCCTGGACGAGATCTATCGGACCCGGATCGCCGACTGGCACGCGCTCTTCCAACAGCGCGGCAACGAGGACCGGGCGACCGCCGACCTCGCGCGGGCGGCGCGCGCGGCGACTTTTGGCGCGGTCCAGAGCCTGCTGGTGGACATGGATCAAGTCGTGAACGGCACGGTGGATGAGACCGACGGCGCGATCACCTTCGCCGATGGCCCCAGCGCGGATACCTACGGCGTGGTGGACGAGATCGCCCGGCGCGTGCTCCTGACCGGCGGCGAGGTGCTGAGCGTGCGCGCGGCGGATCTGCCGGAGGACCAGCCCCTGGCGGCGATTCTTCGCTATCCCCTCTGAGGCCCGCGACCGGACGACCCGCGCGATGTCCTGAACTACCGCTCCGGTGCGGAACCGGAGACGGCGGTCGATCAACCCATCCCTGCCCCCGCAGTCATTCAAACCAACCGAACACGTCGCGAGCGATGGACCAGCGCGGCGGTCGGGTGTGAGCGATCTCCCCCAACATCCAGTACCGATAGAGGGCGTCCACGGTGCCGTCGCCCCGCGCGTTGCTTATCCAGGCATTGAAGAAGGTCAACAGCGCGGTATCGCCCTGCCGCACCGCATAACCGAACGGCCCCAGCAGGATCGGCGACGGCGTGACCAGATTGAAGCGCGGATGCCGGATGGTCCAGGCCGCGCCCTCTTCCGCCGACATCAGCAGGGCATCGAACGCCAGCGGGTCCGCGCCCAGCAGCGCGTCGATCTCCTCGTTGTCCGCGAAGATCACCGGCTGAGCCTGAGGCAGATTCTCCCGCAGAAACCGCAGCGTCGCGCCATGATCCGACGTCGCGATGCGAATCTCGCCGAGGTCGCGAATCGCCTCCCAGGTTCGGAACGCGCGCCGGCGATGATCCTCCACCACCAGACCGACGGCGCTGTTCAGCACCGGCGTCGTCATCGCGAAGTGCAAGGTCATCTCCGGAACGATCGGCAGCAGGGACATGAACAGATCGCAGTACCCGGCATTCACCCGCCGCTCGGCGTCCGAGACCGAATCCACCGGCCAGAACTCGATCCGCGCATCCAGATGACGGGCGAAGCGATGGGTCATCTCCACATCGAAACCGACCAGCTCGCCGTCCCGGTTGAAGAACGATGAAGGATAATCGCTGCGCTGATAGCAGGCGTGCAGCACCCCGGTCTCGCGAATGCGGGTGAGGGAGCCCTCGGCACCGGGCGCGGCGGGCTCCAGCGGCATCTCGCCATGGGCGGCGTGCGGCTGGGCCTCACCGAGCAACTGGAGCGAGGCGAGCACCTGGTCCTTGGTGAAGGGCGCCACGAAAACATAGGTATAGAAAGCGCGAATCCCGAGCAGCACGGCGACGATCAACAGCAGCGAGACCGCCGCGAAACGCAACAGCCGCAGCGGTTGCAGGCGCACCAACCCCTCCAGTGCATAGGTCCCGATCAGCGCGATGGCGATGATGTGCATGCCGGCCAGCAGGGTACCGAAACGCGAACTGATCACGTCCACGGTGACGAACATCTGGAACAGGTCCGCCGGCAGCCGCAACAGATCCAACAGAAACGGCAGGGCCAGGATGGTGCCGCCGAACAGGCTGGCGAGTCCGGCGATGGCCACGAGGGGATAATCCGAGAGATCGACGCTGGAGCCGACGAACCACCCGCCGAACAGCACGAACAGCAGCGATAGCAACAACCCCAGATTGGGAAACGGGAAGGCCGCCGGCACCAGAATGCCGATCGCGCATTCTTCCTCCGGGGTCGGTTTGGCGTCCGCGCCGGCTGTCTTCGCGAGCAG
>JAWOHQ010000114.1:0-13049 GCA_046485105.1 Candidatus Competibacteraceae bacterium
GCTAGCGCTGGGCGCGGCCCCGCTGGGACTGGCGCTAGCGTGGCCAGGGCGCGGCGCGGCGTGCGGCGCTGGCGCCAGGCGAGCCAGCCGAGCAGCGGCGCGGTCACCCATTTCACGCCGATGCTTACGCCCACCGCGAGCGCGGCGCGGACCCAACCGCCGCGTTCCCACGCCAGCCAGGCCACGACCAGCGGGAGGATGAGCAAGCTCTCGAAATGCGCACCGCCGGCGGTGGCGTAGAGCACGAGCGGATTCCAGGCGAAAAGTAACGCGGCGGCATGGCCGAAACGCCGGGCGAGCAGGCCGCACACGGCCAGGTCGGCGGCGATGAAGACCAGCTTCCAGGCCCACACCGCATCGCCGATCATCGCGGCCAGACCGCGAAAGCCGAGTTGGAGCAGCGGTGGGTAGATGGCGGTCTTATCGCGATGGTTGATCAGGCCCCACCAGTCGGTGCGCAGCTCGACCAACTCGGGGGCGAGCGGCGGCCAGTAGAAAGGTGAGTAGCCGGCGAGCTGGATGCGGCCCTCCCAGAGGTAGCGCCAGACATCGTCCCCAGGCTCCATCGGCACGAGGAGCAGGCGCGCGGCCCCGGCCACGCCCCAGAATAGCCACGCCGGGACGGCGGCGCGCGCGAGGGCGGGTTGCCAGGTCAAGACGTAGCCCGCGCCCATCACGGCGGCGGCGGCGAGCAGCCAGGGCGCGTTGGCGGCGGTGGCCGCGCCGTGCGGCCAGAGCAGCGCGGCCCCGGCGAGCACGAGCAGACCGGCCCAACCCAGCCGCGAGCCGGCCTGACGCCAGGCGAGGCGCGCGAGAGTGGACAGGATGATGGCGCCGGCTCGCGCGCTGCCTTTGAAGGTGCCGGAGATTTTGGACCGGCCCCCTTGGCGGTGGCGGTAACCAACCGGCAATTCAACGATGCGCGCGCCCAGTTCGACGGCGCGCACCTGCATCTCGATGGTCCAGCCAAAACCCCGGTCGCGCATGGCGATCCGTTCGTAGAGCGCGCGGCGGATGAGGCGCAGGGGGCCAAGGTCGCGATACTGTTGGCCCCAGCCGAGGCGAATGAGGGCGACGGCGAGCGCGTTACCGAAATTCTGCACGGGGGTCATGACGGCGCGGGCCTCGGGCCGGGCGCGGCGGTCGCCGAGGACGAAATCGGCTCCGGCCCCGGCTTCGGCGAGCAGGCGGGCAACGTCGCGCGGATCGTCGCTGCCGTCCGCGTCGCAGAAGAGCAGCCACTCGACATCGGGAGTGAGATCTTGCGCGCCGGTCCAGCACGCCTGGCCGTAGCCGCAGCGGTTTTCCTCGATCACCTCGGCCCCAGCGGCGCGGGCGCGGGCCACGGTGGCGTCGCCGCTGCCGTTGTCCACCACCCGGATGCGCGTGAGGCCGAGGGCGCGGAGCGTCTCCACCACGGCGGAGACAGTCGCTTCCTCGTCGAGGGCGGGGATGATGACCTGCACGGTGGAGAGATGGATCATGCGGAGGATTGAGATCGAGGTGGGGAAGGATGCGGAGTAGCGCCAGCTTCTCGCCCGTGACGCGGCGGGATTCGCCGGCGGCGCATGGGTTGCGGGCCGCGCATCGGTTGGCGCATTTCCAGGCGAGCGTGGAGAAAAACGCCGCTTGGGAGAGTTGTTGAACCAGCGAACCACGACTTCCTCACTTTGCAGGAATTCATGGTCATGTACGCGCGACTGATCGAGACGTTTAGGGGAAGGTCCGCTACTCCGTTTTATCAAGCGGTCCCGGTGAAGTTTACGGCCTCTTTATACCCCAGCCGCCCCAGCAGAAGGCGTCCCGCCGCGGAGACGGCCTCCATCCGGCCCGCGCGACCCGCGCCGGCATAGCGGAGTTTGACCTCCACATCCGCCGCGGGCAACTCGCCCTGGCCACGCTCCGGCCATTCGATCAGCAGCACCGCCTGACCGTCGAATTGATCGCGCAGCCCCAGAAACTCCAGTTCGCCGGGATCGACCAGCCGATACAAATCCCAGTGAAACAGCCGCCATTCCCCGAGTTGATAAGGCTCCACCAGAGTATAAGTCGGACTCTTCACCGTGCCGCGATGACCGAGCGCCTGGATCAGGCCACGCGCCAGCGTGGTCTTGCCGGCGCCCAACTCGCCATGCAGATAAATCACGCAGCCAGGCGTCAATACTGCGGCCAGCCGCGCGCCGAGCGTCTCGGTGGCGGCGGCGGAATCGAGAGTACAATCCAACATGGTCATGGTTCAGGGATTGACCAATTGCCGTAGAAAGGGCAGCAGATCGGTGGCTGCCAAGCCACGCTCGCCGCCGGCCTGGGCCGCCAGATCGCCGGCCTGTCCGTGCAGATACGCGCCGGCTTGGGCCGCCGCGAACGGCGACAGTCCTTGCGCCACCAAGGCGGCGATCACCCCGGTTAACACATCCCCCATGCCGCCGGTAGCCATGCCGGGATTGCCGGTCGCGGAGAGCGCCACCAATCCATCAGTCTGGCTGGCGATCAGCGAACCGGCGCCTTTGAGCAGCGCCACCCCGCCGTAGCGCAACGCCAGATCCTCGACAGCGGTGAAACGGTCGACCTCGACCTGGGCCGGAGTCATTTTCAACAACCGGGCGGCCTCGCCAGGGTGCGGCGTGAGAATCCAGTCATCGCGAAACGCTGGTTCGACCGCCACCAGGTTCAGAGCGTCGGCGTCCACCACCAGCGGTTTATCGCTGGCCAGCGCGGCGCGCAGCAGAGCCCGTCCCCAATCCTCTCGGCCCAGACCCGGACCGATGGCGAGCACCGTGGCCCGGCTCAACAGCGGCGTGAGTTGATCCGGCGTTTCCACCCCGTGGAACATCAGTTCCGGCCGCGCCGCCGCCTGCCAGCCGGCATGAGCGGCGCGCGTGGCGACGCTGACCAACCCGGCCCCGGTGCGGGCGGCGGCTTCGGCGGCCAGGCGCGCCGCGCCAGCCAAACCCAGATCGCCGCCGATCACCAGAACGTGACCGAAGTGGCCCTTGTGGGCGCTGCGCGAGCGGCGGGGCAGCAACGCCGGCAGATCCTCGCCGGTATAACGCCAGCAGGCCGGATGAATCGCCGGATAGCTATCGGGCGGCACGCCCAATCCGACGAAGCTCAAGGCTCCGCAACAAGCCGGCCCCTGACCGGTGAACAGTCCCTGTTTGAGACCGATGAAAGTCAGGGTAGCCGCCGCCTGAATCGCCGCGCCCAGAATCGCGCCGGTATCGGCGTGCAGGCCGGAAGGAATGTCCAGCGCCAGAACCGCGGCGGGATGCGCGTTCATGGCTTCGATGGCTTCGCGCCAAAGACCCTCGACCTCCCGCTCCAGCCCGGTGCCGAGAATGGCGTCCACCAACAGGTCGGTATCATCCAGGCCGGCGGTGGTATAGGTCTCGACCGGAACGCCGGCGGCGACGGCGTCCAGCCAGGCGGTCCGGGCATCGCCGCGCAGGCTCTCCGGGTTGGCGAGCGTCAGCACGCGCGCGCCCAGCCCGGCCTGGCGGGCCAGCCGGGCCACCACGTAGCCGTCGCCGCCGTTGTTGCCGCCGCCACAGACCACCACGATCCGCCAGACCTTCGGCCAGCGCTGGCGCAGTAGATTGAAGGCGGCTTCGCCAGCCCGGTTCATCAGAGTGTAGCCGGGAATGCCCCGGTCCTCGATGGCGATGCGGTCCAATTCCCGCACTTGGGCGGCGCGATACAGTTCGATAGGCAATTCGCGCATGATGACGATTCTCCTGAGCCGCAATGATGACTGGCACAATACGCCGGTCATTTCGCGAAATCCAGCCGCCGCCATGACCGTTCTCCTTACCGATCCGCAACTCGCCGACCTCGCCGCGACCGTCAAGCGCTGGGGCCAAGAACTGGGCTTCCAGCGCCTCGGCATCGCCACGCTCGATCTCAGCGCGCACGAGACACGGCTGCTCGACTGGCTGGCGGCGGACTTTCACGGCGAAATGGCGTACATGGCCCGGCATGGGGTCAAGCGCAGCCGACCCGCGGACCTGGTCCCCGGCACAATGCGCGCGATCGCGGCGCGGATGGACTACTGGCCACCCGCCGCCGCCGAGCCGTGGCGGGTGCTGCGGCGCCCGGAACTTGGTTACGTGTCGCGCTATGCGCTGGGCCGGGATTATCACAAGGTGTTGCGCCGGCGGCTGCAACGGCTGGCCGAGCGGATCGCCGCCGCCATCGGTCCGTTCGGATACCGGGTATTCGCGGACAGCGCGCCAGTGCTGGAAAAAGCGTTGGCCGAGCAGGCGGGTCTGGGCTGGATCGGCAAGCACAGCAATCTGCTCGACCGGCGAACGGGTTCGTGGTTTTTCCTCGGGGAGATTTACGTAGACCTGCCGCTGCCAGCGGACGCCCCGGCCACCGAGCACTGCGGGCGCTGCGTGGCCTGTCTGGAAATCTGTCCGACCCAGGCCATTGTCGCCCCGTACCGGGTCGACGCGCGCCGCTGCATCTCCTATCACACGATCGAACTGCACGGGCCGATTCCGCAGGAATTCCGCCGCGCTATCGGTAACCGGATTTACGGCTGCGACGATTGTCAGCTCGTGTGTCCGTGGAACCGTTTCGCCCGACCCAGTATCGAGCCGGATTTTCGCGCCCGCCATGGGTTGGACGCGCCGGACCTGATCGAACTGTTCGGCTGGAACGAGGCGGAGTTTTTACATCGCACCGAAGGCAGCGCCATCCGCCGGATCGGCCACGACCGCTGGCTGCGCAACCTCGCCGTGGCCTTGGGCAACGCGCCGCGTGCGCCGGCGGTGGTGGCCGCCCTGCGGGCGCGCTTGGCGCACCCGTCCGCGCTGGTCCGGGAGCATGTCGTCTGGGCGCTGGCGGAACAGGGAGGAGCGACCGAAGCAGGGTGAGCGCGACACGATGCAGCCAGAATTAACAGCGCCCTCGATAAGACCATTTTTGCGCCGGTTGTAAAAAGAGCTAAACTTAGGCAACCGCAAAACCAGGTGGGGCAATATTCCGCAATTCCCCGCCACCATCACCGACGAGCAAACATAAGGCAATGAGCGATCAGAACTACGATGTCATTGTGATTGGCGCCGGCCCCGGCGGCGAAGGGGCCGCCATGAAAGCCGTCAAGGAAGGCCAGTCGGTGGCGGTCGTTGAGAAGTATCATCTGGTCGGCGGCGGCTGCACCCACTGGGGCACCATTCCCTCCAAGGCGCTGCGGCATTCCATCAACCGGATGCTGGAATTCAACACCAGCCCGATATTTCGCAGCGCCCTGGGCGCGGCGCTCAAACTCTCCTACCCCGAATTATTGCGTTCCGCCGAATCAGTCATCGCCCGCCAGACCACCATGCGCCGGGATTTCTACGAGCGCAACCGGGTCAAGCTCCACCACGGTCATGCCCGGTTCCTCGACGCCCGCACGCTCGAAGTCCGCGCCAGCCCCCACCAGGAACCGGTCGTCCTGACCGCCGCCGCGTTCGTCATCGCTGCTGGCTCGCATCCGTTTCGCCCCCAGGATGTCGATTTCACTCATCCCCATATCTTCGACAGCGACACCATTCTCAGCCTGTCTGATACCCCCCGCTCCATCGTCATCTACGGCGCGGGCGTGATCGGCTGCGAATACGCCAGCATTTTCCGCAACATGGGTTGCAAGGTCGATCTGGTGGATACCCGCTCGCAACTGCTGTCCTTCCTCGACGACGAAATCGCCCACGCCCTCAGCTACCACCTGCGCGACCAAGGGGTGATGATACGCCACAACGAGGAATACGAGCAGGTGGAAGGCTTGGCGGACGGTGTGTTGCTACAATTCAAGTCGGGCAAGAAAATCAGGGCCGACGCGCTGCTGTGGGCCAACGGCCGCACCGGCAACACTCAAAACATGGGTCTGGAAGACTTGGGCATCGTCCCCAACAACCGCGGCCAGATCACCGTGGACGAGAACTACCGCACCGCCCTGCTGCATGTTTACGCGGTGGGCGATGTCATCGGCTATCCCAGTCTGGCCAGCGCCGCCTACGATCAGGGCCGGTTCGCCGCCACCCACCTGGTCCACGGCGCTTGCGACCATCATTTGGTGGATTACATCCCGACCGGCATTTACACTTCGCCCGAGATCAGTTCGATCGGTCGCACCGAACGCGAGTTGACCGAGGCCCGGGTACCTTACGAAGTCGGTCATGCCTACTTCAAGAGCCTGGCGCGCGCCCAGATCACCGGTCGCACCGTCGGCATTCTCAAGCTATTGTTTCATCGCGAAACCCTGGAAATTCTCGGCATCCACTGTTTCGGTGACCAGGCCGCCGAGATCGTCCACATCGGCCAAGCGATCATGGCCCAGCGGGGCGAGGCCAACACTATCCAATACTTTGTCAACACGACGTTCAACTATCCGACCATGGCCGAAGCCTATCGGGTGGCGGCGTTGAACGGCCTGAATCGGCTGGCCTGAACGAGGACTTTCCATGGATATCACTCCTTATCTCAAACTGATGGTCGACAAAGAAGCCTCCGACGTGTTTTTTCACGTCGGTGCGCCGGTGAATATCAAGATCGGCGGCGTGGTGCGCCCGATCGGCAACAAGGTGCTTGGGCCGGGACAGGTGCGCGAGATTGCCTACTCGGTCATGAAGGACGATCAGGTCAAGGACTTTGAACACGAGTGGGAACTTAACTTCGCCATTCCGCTGCAAGGGGTCGGCCGGTTCCGCGCCAACGTCTTCAAGCAGCGCGGCGAGGTGTCGATGGTGATCCGCTACATTAAAGGCGACATCCCCCAGGTCGAGGAACTGGGTCTGCCGCCTCTGTTGCGGCAAATCGTGATGGAAAAACGTGGCCTGGTCCTGCTGGTGGGCGCCACCGGCTCGGGCAAATCCACCACTCTGGCGGCGATGATCGACCATCGCAACTCCAGCGCGCCAGGTCACATCATCACCATCGAGGACCCGATTGAGTTCACCCACCAGCACAAGAAATCGGTGGTCGCCCAGCGCGAGATCGGCATCGACACTCACACCTACGAACATGCCCTGCGCAGCGCCATGCGCGAGGCGCCGGACGTCATTCTGGTCGGCGAGGTCCGGGCCCGCGAGGTCATGAAATACGTCCTGACCTTTGCCGAGACCGGCCATCTGGTGTTGTCCACCCTGCACGCCAACAACGCCAACGGCGCCTTGGAACGCATCGTCAACTTCTTCCCCGAGGACGCCCGGCCGCAACTGCTGATGGATCTGTCATTGAACCTGCGCGCCATCGTCTCGCAACGGCTGATTCGCTCCCTGGAAGGCGGACTGGTGCCAGCGGTGGAAGTGCTGCTGAATACCCCGTACATCGCCGACCTGATCCAGAAGGGCAAAATCGACTACGTCAAGGACGCCATGGAACAGTCCACTGAGTCGGGCACCCTGACCTTCGATCAATCCTTGTTCAAGCTGTACAAGGAAGGCAAGATTTCCCGGGAAGAGGCGATCAAAAACGCCGATTCCAAGAACAATGTTGGTCTGCAAATCCGCCTGGCTGAAGGTACGAGCGGCGGCGGCAAGTCGTCCGATCTGGCCATCCACGACGAGGAACAGAACCGGGGGCGGTCCTTTTGATCCCAAGATCGGTCGCGCTCGCCCGCCGCATGGCGGACGTCTACTGTTGAGCCTCCGCTACTTCACCAAGGGTCGCACACTGGAAAAGCCGCCGTCCACCGCCCATACCTGCCCGGTGATCCAGCCGGCCTTGTCCGATAGCAACCAGGCCATCAGCCGCGCCAGATCGGCTGGATCGCCGATGCCGGGCAACGGATACTGCTTGACCGCTCCGGCGCGGCTGGCCTCGTTGCCGATGATCCGCGCCACCGCCGGTGTATCCATGATCCCGGGCGCCACCGCGTTGATGCGAATCCGCGACGGCGCGTAGGTGGCCGCCGCCGAGCGGACCAGTCCTTCCAAGCCGGCTTTGGCGGCGGCGATGGCTTCATGATTGCTCACGCCGATCCGCGCCACCACCGAGGACACCAGCACCGCCGCGCCCGGCTCCCGCGCCTGCCGCAATGCCTCGACAAACGCGCCCAAGGTAAAGAAGGCGCTATCCAGATTGGCCGACAGGCAGGCCCGATACATCTCGGGTGGGGTTCGATGCAGGGGCGACAGCAACGTGGTTCCGGCGCAATGGGCCAACGCGGTCGGCAACCCGACTCGTTCCTGACACTGTTCCAGTGCTGCCTTGGCGCCGTCCGGCGTCGATACGTCCGCCGCGATACACGGCGCCTCCGCGCCATAAACCGCGCGCAACCGCTCCAGGTCGCGGCCCACCAGCGCCACAGTCCAACCCTCCTGACGCAGCTCCCGCGCCAGCGCCTGACCCAGCCCACCACTCGCTCCAGTCAACAAGGCAATCGCCGCCATTAAATGTGCTCCTCTACATGCTTGCTCAATTAACTGAATAGGTCTTGTATAAATAATAGCAGTGCTGTATAATAATTGCCTAATATTTTCGAAACAGCCGCTCGAGCGCGGGAGAACAGATCGATGTCGGGAACCCTGGACACTTTCAAATATACGTTCAACCGGTTGAACGCCAAGCAACTGGATCTGCTGGACGAGATTTATACCCCAGACGTGTGGTTCCGCGATCCGGTCCACGAACTCCAGGGCTTGCCGGCGCTGCGCGACTATTACAGCCGGCTGTATCAGGGCGTGGTGTCCTGCCGCTTCGAGTTTGAGGCCGAGGTCATCGATGACCAGCAGGGGATGTTGGTGTGGCGCATGTATTTCCAGCACGCCCGGTTCCGCGCCGGCGAGACCCTGGAACTGCGCGGCGTCAGCCACCTCAAGTTCCATGACGACGGCAAAGTGTATTACCACCGCGACTACTTCGACATGGGTGAGTTCATCTACGAACGCGTGCCCGTGCTGGGCGGCATCATCCGCGGCATCAAGAACCGCTTGTAGACCTTGGGAGCATCGGTCATGAACATCGCCATCATCGGCGCCGGCATCAGCGGTTTGACCGCCGCGTGGCATTTACATCGCGAGCATCATCTGACGATATTTGAGGCCAACGATTACATCGGCGGTCACACCAACACGGTCAAAGCGGAGTTCTGGGGGAAAACCTACGCGGTGGATACCGGCTTTATCGTTTACAACGATTGGACCTATCCCCATTTCATCGAACTCCTCGACCAACTGGGCGTCGCCTCGCAGCCGACGCTGATGAGTTTCAGCGTCCGTTGCGAGCGCACCGGGCTGGAATACAACGGCCAGGATCTGAATACCCTGTTCGCCCAGCGCTTTAACCTGTTCCGCCCCTCGTTCCACCGGATGCTGCGCGACATCCTGCGCTTCAATCGCGAAGCGCCGGCCCTGCTGGAGGGCGATTGTGAGATCTCCCTGAACGATTATTTGCGGGAACAGCGGTATAGCCGGGAATTCATCGAGCAATACATCATTCCGATGGCGGCGGCGATCTGGTCGGCGGAGCCGGGGCTGATGGGCGAGATGCCGGCGCGGTTCTTCGTGCAATTCTTCAAGAATCACGGCCTCCTGAGCGTGAGCCAACGGCCGCAATGGCGGGTGATTCAAGGTGGCTCGCGCAATTACGTCGGCCCCTTGACCGCGCCGTTTCGCGACCGCATCCGGTTGAATTGCCCGGTGGAATGGGTGCGCCGACAGCCGAATCACGTGCAGGTCAAGACCCGACACGGGCCGGTGGAACGTTTCGATGAAGTCGTTTTCGCCACCCACAGCGACCAGGCATTGCGCCTGCTGGCCGATCCGACGCTGCGCGAGCGTGAAATTCTGAGCGCGATTCCCTATCAGGAGAACGAAGCGGTGCTGC
Organism: Candidatus Competibacteraceae bacterium; assembly: GCA_046485105.1. Taxonomy (GTDB): domain Bacteria; phylum Pseudomonadota; class Gammaproteobacteria; order Competibacterales; family Competibacteraceae; genus REEE01. The sequence goes on from JAWOHQ010000114.1 coordinate 9,811, forward strand.
ACACCGACACCCGGTTGCTCCCGCGCCGGAAGCTGGCTTGGGCGGCCTGGAATTATCATTTGGCGGCGCAACCGCAGACCCGGGTCGCGGTCACCTATAACATGAACATCCTACAAAACCTGGACGCCCCGGTCACGTTCTGCGTCACCCTTAATCCCAGCGAGGTCATCGATCCGGCCAGGATTCTATACCGCACCATTTACCATCATCCGGTGTTTACCGACGCCGGCGTCCGGGCGCAGGCCCGTCGCCATGAGATCAGCGGCGTCAACCGCACCTGGTACTGCGGCGCCTACTGGAGCTACGGCTTCCACGAGGACGGCGTGAACAGCGGACTGGCGGTGGCGGACGGTCTGCTCGACCGACCGGCGGTGGCGGCGTGAACACCCCTCCCAGCCTCACCTCCCCCTACGAGGAATCAGGAACCGCCCCGGTTGCGTCGACCATGCGCAGTAGCCTTTACGTCGGCCACATTCGCCACCGCCGTTTTTTTCCGCGTCCGCACCAGTTTGAGTACCGATTATTCATGGTCTACCTCGATCTAGCGGAACTGGACACGGTCTTCAAGGGTCGTTGGCTATGGTCCGCCCGTCGGCCCGCCTTGGCTTGGTTTCGCCGCCGGGATCACTTCGGCGATCCCGCGCTCCCGCTGGACGCTTACGTGCGCGATCTGGCGGAACGGCAAGCCGGCCGCCGGCCGCAAGGTCCGATCCGGTTGCTGACCCATTTGCGTTATTTCGGTTACTGCATCAACCCAATCAGCGTCTACTATTGTTTTACGCCCGATGGCGCGGAGCTCGACCTGCTGGTCGCCGAAGTCACCAATACCCCGTGGGGCGAGAAAATCGGCTACGTACTGGATGTGGCCGGCCAGACCGGCGGCAACCAGCGCGCAGAGTTCCCGAAAGCCATGCATGTTTCGCCATTCCTGCCGATGAAGTTGCGCTACGGTTGGCATTCCACGCCGCCTGGGCCTCATCTGGCCGTGCATCTCGCTGTGTTCGAAGACCAGGCGCGGATGCTCGACGCCACCTTGAGTTTGCGCCGGCAGCCGCTGAACGGGCGGGCCATGGCCGGGATCCTGGTCCGCTTCCCGTTCATGACTCTCAAGGTGCTCGCTGCTATTTACTGGGAGGCGCTGCGGTTGCTGTGGAAACGGATTCCGTTCTTCCCACGTCCCCCGGCCTCCAGTCAACCCATGGAGCACTGAACTCATGCACCAAGAATCGGTGATGTCCTCCACCCTGGAACTGTCTTCGCGGCAACCGGGGCGTTTACGTTCGAGCGACCGCTGGCTGCGGCGCGCGGTGTTCCAGCGGCTGGAAAAACTGGAACACGGTTGCGTTACGATCGTGGACGCCGCCGAAATCCACGAATTCGGTCGAGTCAGCGCTGAATGCCCGCTGCGCGCCACCGTCACCATCCACGATCCCAACGCCTACCGCCTGCTGGCCCTGCGCGGCAGCGTCGGGGTCGGAGAGGGTTACATGGCGGGCGAATGGTCCTGCGACGATCTACCCAGCCTGGTGCGGATCTTCGTGCTGAATCAGGACGCGCTGCTGGGACTGGAAAAGGGCCTGGCCCGGCTGATGACGCCGCTGTTCCGGCTGCTGAACCTCCGTCGCGATAACACCCGCCGCGGCAGCCGCGCCAACATCGCCGCCCATTACGATCTCGGGAATGCGTTTTATCGGTTGTTTCTGGATGAGACTCTGATGTATTCCGCAGCGGTGTTCCCCACGCCCGACACGGATTTGCGGGACGCCTCCATCGCCAAGAACGACCGGATCTGCCGCAAACTGGAACTCAAACCGGAGGATCACCTGCTGGAAATCGGTTCCGGCTGGGGTGGGTTCGCCCTGCACGCCGCGCGGCATTACGGCTGCCGGGTCACCACCACCACCATTTCCCAGGAGCAGTACCAACTGGCCCGCGAGCGGGTGCGGGAGGCGGGGCTGGAGGACCGGGTGACGGTGCTCTGCGAGGACTATCGCGACCTGCGCGGCCATTACGACAAGCTGGTGTCGATCGAGATGATCGAGGCGGTCGGCGAGCGGCATCTGAATACCTACTTCCGCACCTGCGCCGAACGGTTGAAACCTCACGGCATGATGTTGCTGCAAGCCATCACCGTCGCCGATCAGAAATACGAACAGTACCGTAACGAAGTGGATTTCATCCGACAGTATATTTTTCCCGGCGGATTCCTGCCCTCGCTGACCGCCATCGCCGAGATTCTGGGCCGGGCCACCGACCTGCGGATCTTCCATCTGGAAGATATCGGCGCGCATTACGCGACCACGCTGCGCTGCTGGCGGGAACGGTTCCTGGGCAACCTCGACCAGGTTCAAGCGCTCGGTTTCCCGGACACTTTCATTCGCATGTGGGAATACTACCTGTGCTACTGCGAGGGCGGCTTCCGCGAGCGGGCCATCGGCGCCGTGCAGCTGTTGCTGACCAAGCCGCGGTGCCGGCGCGAGCCGCTGACGCCGACGCTGGCGTGATGTCGGAAAATTTCCCGTCATCTTGCCGAAAACAACCATCATGCCGGAAATTTCTCGATTCCATGGGCGCTGGTGCATAAATAAAATGAGGGCAATATCTTTCCCCCCTCTGTTTTTTCAAGACAGAATAACCCTGCAGGGGACGGAAACGGGCATGCCGAGGTAGGTCATGACATTCAACGCGGCGACCCGGACGTGGACCTCCATGACTTGGGTTTCGAACAAACGGGAGGCCAAGCGATCACCAACCAATTGTTCCTCCGGTAAATTTTCCAGTGATAAATTGGGGTGGTCGCTTCCTTTAGTAGGCTCAGATAGGGCCAACACTACAAGTTGTGGTTGCCTGACAAAGGTATCACTGGAAAATTTACAGGAAGAATTTATTCGTGAGATGGCTAAGTGGTGTGCGGAATGTCGGTCTACGATCCACGTCAGTCGCTCGCCCTGACCGCAAGCCTGGCTCTCCGGCGAACCCAGCCGGGAACCGGTGAAAAAAGGCCGGGATTTGAACCAGGCCCGGCTGGTGCTGCGGTTGTTGCTGGAACATTTGCCGCAATACCCAGTCGACGCACGCTGCCTGCGCTACTTCCCCAAAGACCTGGTTCGCGGCGCCTTGCAAACGCTGTCTGGCGCCGGGTAATTTTCCACGTTGCAGCGCCGTTCCCGCTCAGGATGCCCCCCAAAACCCGCACTGTCGCCAGGCTTCATACAGGGCCACGGCCACCGCGTTGGACA